>JANYIK010000200.1 GCA_025362115.1 Methylophilaceae bacterium | reverse complement strand
CCGGTACGTTTAGCGGTTTCTACGATTTCCTGAGCGGATTGATCTATCAAACGATAATCAAAGGCTTTCAGACGAATACGGATTTTTTGACTTTGCATAATTTTCTTTCAAAGAGCGTAATGTTTCTAAAGAACAAAAAGGCAGATCTTGCGGCCTGCCTTCTATGGGATTTTACTCGATAATTTTAGCTACCACACCGGCACCGACGGTACGACCACCTTCACGAATAGCGAAGCGCAAGCCGTCTTCCATAGCGATAGGTGCAATCAAGGCAACCGTGATAGAAACGTTGTCACCTGGCATCACCATCTCGGTACCCGCTGGCAGCTCTACAGCTCCGGTCACATCAGTGGTACGGAAGTAGAACTGTGGGCGGTAGCCGTTGAAGAATGGCGTGTGACGGCCACCTTCGTCTTTGCCGAGGACGTAGATCTCGGCGGTGAACTTGGTGTGCGGAGTGATAGAGCCCGGCTTGGCCAACACTTGACCGCGCTCGACTTCTTCACGCTTGGTACCGCGCAGCAACACGCCGACGTTGTCGCCAGCTTGACCTTGATCCAGCAGCTTGCGGAACATTTCAACGCCAGTGCAGGTGGTTTTTAATGTGGGCTTAAGTCCGACGATTTCGATTTCTTCGCCGACTTTGACTACGCCACGTTCAATACGGCCAGTCACCACAGTGCCACGACCAGAGATGGAGAATACGTCTTCTACCGGCATCAGGAAGGGGCCATCTATGGCACGCTTAGGCATGGGGATGTAGGAGTCCAGAGCTTCGGCCAGACGGAAGATGGAGGGTTCACCCATCTCGGATTGGTCGCCTTCGAGGGCGAGCTTGGCAGAGCCAGTCACAATCGGGGTGTCATCACCTGGAAAGTCGTACTTGCTGAGCAATTCACGTACTTCCATTTCTACGAGTTCAAGCAATTCTGCGTCATCCACCATGTCGGCTTTGTTGAGGAACACGACGATGTAAGGTACGCCTACTTGGCGAGCGAGCAGGATGTGCTCGCGGGTTTGTGGCATAGGACCGTCAGCAGCAGAGCACACCAGGATAGCGCCGTCCATCTGGGCAGCACCGGTGATCATGTTCTTCACATAGTCGGCGTGACCTGGGCAGTCTACGTGGGCGTAGTGGCGGTTGGCGGTTTCGTATTCGACGTGGGCAGTGTTGATGGTGATGCCGCGTGCCTTTTCTTCTGGCGCTGCGTCAATTTGGTCATATGCCTTGGCTTCGCCACCAAACTTCTTTGAAAGTATAGTAGTAATCGCCGCCGTTAACGTCGTCTTACCATGATCTACGTGTCCAATCGTGCCTACATTTACATGCGGCTTGGTACGCTCAAATTTGCCTTTTGCCATGATTCGCCTCTTTCTACTAAATAATTATTTCTTGTTAATGATTGCGTCCGCAACATTGCGCGGCGCTTCAGTGTAGTGCTTGAATTCCATGCTGTAGCTAGCGCGGCCTTGTGACAGAGAGCGCACCACGGTGGAGTAACCAAACATCTCAGCCAATGGCACTTCAGCGCGGATCACCTTGCCACTAGCGTTGTCTTCCATGCCCTGGATCATGCCGCGGCGTGAGGACAAGTCGCCCATCACGTCGCCCATGTAGTCTTCCGGCGTTTCTACTTCCACCGCCATCATAGGCTCTAGAATCACTGGATCCGCCTTACGCATACCATCTTTGAAACCAATGGAAGCCGCCATCTTAAAGGCGTTTTCGTTGGAATCAACATCATGGTAGGAACCGTCAAACAGTGTGACTTTTACGTCAACCACAGGGAAGCCAGCCAACACGCCATTTGGCAGGGTTTCTTTCAAGCCCTTTTCTACCGCAGGAATGAATTCGCGCGGCACAGTACCGCCCTTGATAGAATCAATAAACTCTAAGCCTTTGCCCGGCTCGTTAGGCTCCATGATCAACCATACGTGACCATATTGACCTTTACCACCAGACTGCTTGACGAACTTGCCTTCGACTTCAACCTTCTTCTTGATGGCTTCACGATAGGCCACTTGTGGTGCGCCTACATTGGCCTCTACGTTGAATTCGCGGCGCATACGATCCACCAGAATTTCGAGATGCAACTCACCCATACCGGAAATAATGGTTTGGTTGGTTTCTTCGTCGGTACGCACACGGAAAGACGGGTCTTCTTGCGCCAAACGATTCAGCGCCACACCCATTTTCTCTTGGTCAGCCTTAGTTTTAGGCTCAACCGCCACGTGAATCACGGGCTCTGGGAATATCATGCGCTCTAAGATCACTTCATGCGTCAAATCGCACAACGTGTCGCCAGTCGTAGCATCTTTTAAGCCCACCGCTGCGGCAATGTCACCGGCATACACTTCCTTAATTTCTTCGCGCTGGTTGGCGTGCATTTGCAGAATACGTCCCAAGCGCTCCTTCTTACCCTTGATTGGGTTATAAATGGTATCGCCAGACTTCACAACACCCGAATAAACGCGGAAGAAAATCAGTTGACCCACAAACGGGTCGGTCATGATTTTGAATGCGAGTGCCGAGAACGGCTCTTTATCGTCAGCCTTACGGAAGACTTCCTGGCCCTTGTCACCCTCACCCTTCACTGGCGGTACGTCGGTGGGTGCAGGCATCAGCTCAATCACCTTGTCCAACATGGCTTGCACGCCTTTGTTCTTAAAGGCGGAGCCGCACAGCATAGGCACAATTTCAAAGGCAATGGTGCGCTGACGCAAACCCGCCAGAATATCCTCCTCGGTCAACTCGCCACCTTCGAGGTATTTGTTCATCAACTCCTCGTTGGCTTCAGCTGCGACTTCTACCATGTTCTCGCGCCACTTGTCGCACTCAGCCTTCAAGTTGGCAGGAATGTCACGGTAGTCAAACTTCATACCTTGCGAGGCTTCGTCCCAGTAGATAGCCTTCATCTTGATCAGGTCAACTACGCCCTCAAACTTTTCTTCAGCGCCTATCGGCACTTGCAAAGGCACTGGGTTGGCTTTCAAGCGCGACTTCATTTGGTCATAGACCTTGAAGAAGTTGGCACCCTGTCTATCCATCTTGTTGACGAAAGCCAGACGTGGCACTTTGTATTTATTGGCTTGCCTCCACACGGTCTCGGATTGGGGCTGTACGCCACCCACCGCACAATACACCATGCAAGCACCGTCCAGTACACGCATGGAGCGCTCCACCTCAATGGTGAAATCCACGTGACCCGGGGTGTCAATAATGTTGATGCGATGCTGTGGAAACTGCCCGCCCATGCCCTTCCAGAAGCAGGTTGTGGCCGCAGAAGTAATGGTAATGCCGCGCTCTTGCTCTTGTTCCATCCAGTCCATGGTGGCCGCGCCGTCATGCACTTCACCGATTTTATGGTTCACACCGGTATAGAACAGAATACGCTCAGTGGTGGTGGTCTTACCAGCGTCAATATGCGCGCTGATGCCAATATTACGGTAGCGCTCAATGGGGGTTATGCGAGGCACAGGATTACCTTTTTACTTAAATAACTAAATTTAGAATCTGAAATGCGAGAATGCTTTGTTGGCTTCTGCCATACGATGCACTTCTTCACGCTTTTTCATGGCAGAACCGCGACCTTCTGAGGCTTCAACCAATTCAGCCGCTAGACGCAAACCCATAGATTTTTCGCCGCGCTTACGTGCCGCATCGCGCAACCAACGCATAGCCAATGCAGTACGACGTGAAGGGCGCACCTCAACAGGGACTTGGTAGTTAGCGCCGCCCACACGACGGCTTTTGACTTCCACCAATGGGCGCAGATTGCTAATTGCCAGACTGAATGTCTCCAGCGGATCCTTACCGGCTTTTTGCGTCACTTGATCGAACGCGCCATACAAAATGCGTTCAGCGACCGACTTTTTACCGCCAGTCATCAGCACGTTGACGAACTTGGACACCTCTTGGCTACCGAACTTAGGATCAGGCAGGATGTCGCGCTTGGGAACTTCTCTACGTCTTGGCATGGTTTATAACCTCTAATAAATCCAGCAATTACGCTGCTTTGGCGCGCTTGGCACCATATTTGGAACGAGACTGCTTACGATCTTTCACCCCAGCGGTATCCAGACTACCGCGCACCATGTGGTAACGCACACCTGGCAAGTCTTTCACACGACCACCGCGCAGCAAAACCACCGAGTGTTCTTGCAGATTATGGCCTTCACCGCCGATGTAACTAATCACCTCAAAGCCATTAGTGAGGCGCACTTTTGCCACTTTCCGCAGCGCAGAGTTAGGCTTTTTCGGTGTAGTGGTGTAAACACGAGTACACACGCCTCGCTTTTGCGGACAAGCTTCCAGCGCAGGCACCTTACTCTTACTGATAATTTGCTGGCGGCCTTTACGCACCAGCTGGTTGATCGTAGGCATTTATCATTCTCTTTCAAAAATTACGGGATGGCGCTTAAGTCTTTTCAGACTTCGGAGGCCACCCCGGAAAAGCCGAGCATTCTATTGATGCCCTGCACTAATGTCAAGCCGTTTCAGCACTGCCAGCCGGGGCTTCAACAGCCACCTCGGCAATCATTTCTACAGGCGCTTGCACAAACACTTCTAAGGCCTCTTGTTCCTCCTCCAGCATCGGCTCTATTAAACCTACTGGCGCAGCATCCAAGCCCGCCGCTTGGCGTTTGCGGTTTTCGTGATACGCCAAACCGGTTCCAGCAGGAATCAAACGACCAACGATGACGTTTTCTTTGAGTCCTCGCAAATCGTCGCGTTTGCCAAGAATTGCCGCTTCGGTCAACACGCGCGTGGTTTCTTGGAAAGATGCCGCAGAGATGAAGGAATCGGTAGACAGCGATGCCTTAGTAATGCCCAGCAATACATACTCATACAGCGCTGGTTCTTTTCCTTTGGCAACAGCCAAGTCGTTGGCCTCCAGCAAATCTGCGCGCTCCACTTGCTCGCCCTGGATGAAGTTGGTGCTCCCAGAGTCGGTAACACGTACCCGACGCAACATCTGACGCACGATGACTTCGATGTGCTTGTCGTTAATCTTCACGCCTTGCAAGCGGTACACGTCTTGCACTTCGTCTATGATGTAACGTGCCAGCGCCTCAACACCTTGCAAGCGCAGAATATCTTGCGGGTCGGCAGGGCCGTCCACAATAGATTCGCCCTTAGTCACCACCTGACCATCATGCGCAGTGACGTGCTTGTCCTTAGGGATCAAAAACTCTTCCTGCACACCGTCCAAGTCGGTAATGACGAGACGTTGCTTACCCTTGGTGTCTTTGCCAAAACTGACGGTACCCGTAGTTTCTGCCAACATGCCAGCATCCTTGGGTGAACGCGCCTCGAACAATTCCGCCACGCGTGGCAGACCACCGGTAATGTCGCGGGTTTTGGAAGATTCTTGCGGAATCCTTGCCAGCACTTCGCCCACGCCCACTTCCTGGCCGTCTTTCACAGTGATGATGCAGCCGAGTTGGAAGGTGATATTGACGGAAGTTTCGCCACCCGCCACTTTGACTTCATTGCCCGCTTCATCCAACAACTTGACCTGTGGACGCAAACCTTTGGATTGCTGTCCACTACGTTGCTTAGGATCAATCACCACCAGTGTGGAAAGACCGGTCACGTCGTCAATTTGCTTGGCGACCGTAACGCCTTCTTCCACGTTCTCAAATTTCACGCGACCGGCATATTCCGTGATAATCGGACGGGTATGCGGATCCCATATCGCCATCGCCTGACCGGCTTTGACTGTCTTACCGTCTGCGGTTTGCAGTGTCGCGCCATAAGGCACTTTATGGCGTTCACGTTCACGGCCTTGCTCGTCGGTAATCATCACTTCGCCATTACGCGAAATCACGATTTGTTCGTTACGCGCAGTCGTGACATAACGCATGGTGGAAGTGAATCGCACCACACCGTTGGACTTACTCTCCACTTGAGAAACCGAAGCGGTACGTGATACTGCACCGCCGATGTGGAAGGTACGCATAGTCAACTGGGTACCAGGTTCACCGATAGACTGCGCAGCAATTACGCCCACCGCTTCACCCATGCTGATGAGCTTGCCTCGACCCAAGTCACGACCATAACACTTGGAGCAGATGCCGTAGCGCGTTTCACAGGTGAGCGCAGTACGCACTTTCACCTCATCAACACCTAAAGACTCGATATGCTCCACTTCATCTTCGGTGAGCAATGTGCCAGCCTCATAGACTGTTTCTTGGGTTTCTGGATTGATGATATCCAATGCTGCCACACGACCTAAAATACGGTCATGCAATGGCTCAACCACTTCACCACCCTTGACCAAAGCCTTGGTCACCAAGCCATTTGCGGTACCGCAATCAAACTCCGTCACCACCAAGTCTTGCGTCACATCCACCAAACGACGGGTCAAGTAACCAGAGTTAGCGGTCTTCAATGCCGTATCAGCAAGACCTTTACGGGCACCGTGGGTAGAAATAAAGTACTGCAACACGTTCAAACCATCACGGAAGTTGGCCGTGATAGGCGTTTCGATGATGGAACCGTCTGGTTTCGCCATCAAGCCACGCATACCGGCCAATTGGCGCACCTGAGCGGCAGAACCACGCGCACCTGAGTCCGCCATCATGTAAATAGCATTAAAGGATTCTTGACGCACCGCTTTGCCGTCCTTCATCACTTGCTTGCCATCGTCATCCAGTACCGGTTCTTCGCGCAATTGCTTCATCATGGCGTCGGCTACCTTATCGCCAGCACGACCCCAGATGTCCACTACCTTGTTGTAGCGCTCGCCTTGAGTCACCAAACCGGAAGTGTATTGATCTTCTATCTCTTTCACTTCGGCTTCAGCGTCAGCAATCAGCTGGCCTTTTTCTGGCGGAACCAGCATGTCGTTGACGGAGATTGAAATACCGGCACGCGTCGCATAACGATAACCAGTGTACATGAGCTTATCGGCAAAAATCACCGTTTCACGTATACCTACACGACGGAAGCTGGCGTTGATGAGCTTGGAAATCTCTTTTTTCTTCAATGCCTTGTCAATAAAGCTGAACGGCAAGCCCGCAGGTAGAATTTCCGACAATAACGCACGTCCAATGGTGGTTTCGTAACGCACAATTTTGTCGGATTCAATTTCTGGATCCCACTCTTTCAAGCGAATGGTGACTTTGGCGTGCAAGTCTACCAGTCCACAATCGTAGGCGCGTTGTGCTTCCTTGATATCGGAGAATTTCATGCCTTCGCCGCGTGCGGCGACTTTTTCGCGGGTCATGTAGTACAGACCCAGCACAATGTCTTGCGATGGCACGATGATAGGCTCGCCATTGGCTGGCGACAGCACGTTGTTGGAAGCCAGCATCAAGGTGCGAGCTTCCATTTGCGCTTCCAGGCTCAACGGTACGTGTACCGCCATCTGGTCACCGTCAAAGTCGGCGTTGAACGCTGCGCACACCAGCGGGTGCAATTGAATGGCCTTGCCTTCGATCAGGATAGGCTCAAATGCTTGAATGCCCAAGCGGTGCAAAGTCGGTGCGCGGTTCAGCATCACCGGATGCTCACGAATCACGTCTTCCAGAATATCCCAAACCTCTGGACCTTCTTCCTCCACCTTTTTCTTGGCGGCCTTGATGGTGGTCGCCAAGCCTAGCACTTCCAGCTTGTGGAATATGAATGGCTTGAACAGTTCCAGCGCCATCTTCTTGGGCAGACCGCACTGATGTAGTTTGAGTTGCGGACCCACCACAATCACGGAACGACCAGAGTAGTCCACGCGCTTACCCAACAGGTTCTGACGGAAACGACCGCCTTTACCCTTAATCATGTCAGCCAGCGACTTCAAAGGTCTCTTATTCGCGCCGGTCATGGCTTTGCCGCGCCTACCGTTGTCCAGCAGCGAGTCAACCGCTTCCTGCAACATGCGCTTCTCGTTACGCACGATAATTTCCGGCGCTTTCAGTTCCAGCAGGCGCTTCAGGCGGTTGTTACGGTTAATCACGCGACGATACAAGTCGTTCAGATCGGAAGTCGCAAAGCGACCGCCATCCAGCGGCACCAGTGGGCGCAGTTCTGGCGGCAGCACAGGCAGCACTTCCAGAATCATCCACTCTGGTTTGATACCAGATTTTTGGAATGCTTCCAGCACTTTCAAACGCTTAGCGATCTTCTTAATCTTGGCTTCAGAGCCAGTTTCGCTCAGGTCTTTGCGTAAATTTTCAATTTCGGAATGACCATCCATGGTGCGTAACAGCTCACGCACACCTTCCGCCCCCATGCTGGCGGAGAACTCGTCACCGTATTCTTCCACCTTGGCCAGATAGTCTTCTTCAGACAGCAATTGGCCACGGGTAAGTGGGGTCATGCCCGGGTTCACCACCATGTAGGCTTCAAAATACAGCACGCGCTCGATATCGCGCAGGGCGATATCCAGCACCATACCCAGACGGCTCGGCAGACTCTTCAGGAACCAGATGTGAGCAACCGGGGACGCAAGGTCTATATGCCCCATGCGCTCACGGCGTACTTTGGACAAAGTAACTTCGACGCCGCACTTCTCGCAGATCACGCCGCGATGCTTGAGACGTTTGTACTTGCCGCACAGACACTCGTAGTCCTTGACCGGGCCGAATATCTTGGAGCAGAACAGTCCATCACGCTCCGGTTTGAAAGTGCGATAGTTGATGGTTTCTGGCTTTTTGACTTCGCCATATGACCAAGAACGAATTTTCTCAGGTGATGCCAACGCAATCTTGATTGCGTCAAACTCTTCTTCTTGCGTGACTTGCTTGAATAGATCCAGTAGTGCTTTCACTAGACTCTCCTTTAATTACGTTCTAAGTCAATATCAATAGCGAGGGAACGGATTTCCTTCACCAACACGTTGAATGATTCCGGCATACCGGCATCAATCTTGTGCTCGCCCTTGACGATGTTTTCATACACTTTGGTACGACCAGAAACGTCATCGGATTTGACCGTGAGCATTTCTTGCAAGGTATACGCCGCGCCATAGGCTTCCAGCGCCCAGACTTCCATTTCACCGAAGCGCTGACCACCGAATTGGGCTTTACCGCCCAATGGTTGCTGCGTAACCAAACTATACGGCCCGGTTGAACGCGCGTGCATCTTGTCGTCCACCAAGTGGTGCAGTTTCAGCACATGCATATAGCCTACGGTCACCGGACGTTCAAACTCTTCGCCGGTACGACCATCGCGCAATACCGCTTGAATTTTGTCCTTGGTGAGACGCATTTTTGCCGCCATGTCATCGGGAAAGGCCAAGTCCAGCATGGCTTTGATGTCGCTCTCAGCTGCGCCGTCAAATACTGGCGTGGCAAACGGCACACCGTTTTTGAGATTGGTCGCCAACTCCAAAATTTCGGCATCAGTAAGCGACTTTAAGTCTTCCATCTTGCCGGTGTTGTTGTAGATTTTGTCGAGCAACTTACGAATTTCAGCCACCTTGACTTCGGCTTCCAGCATTTCCTGGATACGTAAACCCAAACCCTTGGCCGCCCATCCCAGATGCACTTCCAGAATCTGACCGATGTTCATGCGTGAAGGCACGCCCAGCGGGTTCAATACGATATCCATAGGCCTACCATCCGCCATGTGCGGCATGTCTTCTACTGGCACAATTTTGGACACCACACCCTTGTTACCGTGACGGCCTGCCATCTTATCGCCAGGCTGCAAGCGACGTTTCACTGCCACATACACTTTGACCATCTTTTGCACGCCAGGAGGCAATTCGTCGCCTTGTGTCAATTTGCGCTTTTTCTCTTCGTACATCGCATCAAAGTTGACGCGCGATTGCGCCAAACTGTCTTTGACTTGTTCCAACTGGCGCGCCACGTCTTCATCGCTCAAGCGAATGTCGAACCAGTCATGACGGTTCAAAGCATCCAGATAAGCTGCTGTCACAGCCTCACCTTTCTTCAACTTGTTTGGACCACCATTGATGGTTTTGCCTTCGATCAAGCGACGGATACGACCGAACGCATCTTCTTCAACAATACGCATTTGGTCACCCAAATCCAGTTTGTAGTGTTTGAGTTGGTCGTCAATAATTTGTTGTGCGCGTGAATCACGTTCAATACCTTCACGCGTGAACACTTGCACGTCAATAACCGTGCCGGACATGCCGGATGGAATACGTAAGGAAGTGTCTTTTACGTCACTTGCTTTTTCACCGAAAATCGCTCGCAGCAACTTTTCTTCTGGGGTCAGTTGAGTTTCGCCCTTAGGGGTTACCTTACCCACTAGAACGTCACCAGCTTCCACTTCGGCGCCGATGTAGATAATGCCCGATTCATCCAAACGACCCAGCATACGCTCGGATAAGTTGGAAATGTCGCGGGTAATTTCTTCTGCTCCCAGCTTAGTATCACGCGCTACAACGGTCAGCTCTTCGATGTGGATGGAGGTGTAGCGATCATCTGCCACCACGCGTTCGGAGATGAGGATGGAGTCCTCAAAATTGTAGCCATTCCAAGGCATAAAACCGACCAGCATGTTCTGACCCAAAGCCAGCTCGCCCATATCTGTAGAGGCACCGTCAGCAATAATGTCGCCACGTACGATGTTGTCACCCATCTTCACCAGCGGACGCTGGTTGATGTTGGTGTTCTGGTTGGAGCGGGTGTACTTGATGAGATTGTAGATATCCACGCCAACTTCACCGGCGCTAGCTTCATCGTCGTTCACACGCACCACGATACGTCCTGCATCCACGTAATCCACAACACCACCACGATATGCGCGCACCACGGTGCCAGAGTCCGCAGCAACAGTACGCTCAATGCCTGTTCCCACCACAGCTTTTTCAGCCCGTAAACACGGTACAGCTTGGCGTTGCATGTTGGCGCCCATCAATGCACGGTTCGCGTCATCGTGTTCCAAAAATGGAATAAGCGATGCAGCCACAGACACAATCTGATTCGGAGCAACGTCCATATACTGAACTTCACTAGGAGCCTTCATGGTGAACTCGTTGTGATGACGACAAGACACCAAAATGTCTTGAAATTTGTTGTTTTTATCCAATTCAGCATTGGCCTGCGCAATCACATATTGCGCCTCTTCAATCGCTGACAAAAAGTCTATTTTGTCTGAAACCTTACTGCCTTCGACACGGCGGTATGGAGTTTCCATAAAACCGTATTTATTGGTACGCGAATAAAGCGCCAGAGAGTTAATCAGGCCGATGTTTGGACCTTCAGGCGTTTCAATCGGGCACACACGTCCATAGTGGGTCGGATGCACGTCGCGCACTTCAAAACCGGCACGTTCGCGCGTCAAACCACCTGGTCCCAAGGCCGACACACGGCGTTTGTGGGTAATTTCTGAAAGAGGATTGGTTTGATCCATAAACTGCGAGAGTTGGCTTGAGCCAAAGAACTCACGGATAGCGCTAGAAACCGGCTTAGCGTTAATGAGGTCATGCGGCATCAGGTTGTCGGATTCGGCTTGGCCCAAACGCTCTTTGACCGCGCGCTCAACTCGTACCAAACCAGCACGGAATTGGTTTTCAGCCAATTCGCCAACGGAACGTACGCGACGATTGCCCAAATGGTCAATATCGTCAATCTCACCACGACCATTGCGTAGCTCAACCAACACACCCACCACAGCCAGAATATCGTCATTGGAAAGTACCGTAGCACCTTCTTCACCCATAGGACCGACGCGCTCATAGAAGCGCTTCAGCCAATTGGCGATACGCTCTTCAATTTTTTCTGGGTAGGCGCGACGATTAAATTTCATCCGGCCAACCACAGATAAATCGTAGGAGTCCTCGCTAAAGAACAAACGATTAAACAGTAGCTCTACCGCATCTTCGGTAGGCGGCTCACCTGGGCGCATCATGCGATAGATGGCGACTTTTGCTGCATATTGATCCGCAATTTCATCAATGCGTAAGGTTTGAGAAATGTAATCGCCGTGATCTAGATCGTTGGAATACAACACCGTGACCTTCGCCAAACCCGATTCACGCAGTTTTTCCATCAAGGTATCGGTGATTTCATCGTTAGCGTTAGCGATAACTTCGCCAGACTCTTTATCCACCAGATTGATGGCGATGGTACGACCCAACATAAAATCATCCGGCACGGCGATTTTGCTGATGCCCGCTTTTTCCATATCGCGAATATGTTTGATGGTGACGCGCTTGTCTTTGGCGACGATGACGTTGCCAGCCTTGTCCACAATATCAAATTTGGCCACTTCGCCACGCAGCCGCTCAGGCATCAACTCCATCTGAATGCCTTTTTTGGCGAGATGGAAGGTATCCACGTCATAGAACATTTGCAGAATCTGCTCTGGCGTATAGCCCAGCGATTTCAGCAATATCGTCACCGGCATTTTGCGACGACGGTCTACGCGGAAATACAAATAGTCCTTAGGGTCAAACTCGAAATCTAACCAGGAACCACGGTAAGGAATGATGCGCGCAGAGAACAGCAGCTTGCCGGAGGAGTGGGTCTTGCCACGGTCATGCTCGAAAAATACACCAGGAGAGCGATGCAGTTGCGACACGATAACGCGCTCGGTACCGTTAATCACGAACGAGCCATTCTCAGTCATGAGCGGCAATTCGCCCATGTACACTTCCTGCTCTTTTACTTCCTTCACCACGTTTGGCTTGGAAGCCTCTTTATCGAATATAGTCAGACGTACTTTGGCTCGCAGTGGCGAAGCGTAGGTCAAGCCACGTTGCTGGCACTCTTTCACGTCAAATGGCACTTGACCAAGTTGATAGCTGACATAATCCAGTTTCGCAAAACCATTATGGCTAGTCACGGGGAATACCGAGCTGAACGTGGCTTGCAGGCCAGAATGCTTGCGCTGCTCTGGTGGCACATCGGCCTGTAAAAAGTCACGATAGGATTCCAGTTGCATCGCCAGCAGGTAAGGTACTTCCTGCACGCTTTCGCGCTTGGCAAAACTTTTACGGATGCGTTTTTTTTCGGTAAACGAATAGCTCATTTAGCAATTCTCCACAGGGCAGAATTAGAGGGCAAATGACGGTGGCTTTTGGCTACCGTCTTAAGGACACTTCTCTAAATTCAATACTGGTATTGGCTGCCAGCGCTGAACTTACACAAATGCCCATCATCCCTTCTTAAAAAAGGCGAAGGCTGGCGGAGAAAATCTCCGCCAGCCCATGCCTAAAACAACAATTACTTGATTTCGCCAGTTGCGCCAGCTTCAATCAGTTTCTTCAATGCAGCCTCAGCGTCAGCCTTGGAAACACCTTCCTTAACAGGCTTAGGTGCGCCGTCAACCAAATCTTTCGCTTCCTTCAAACCCAAAGCGGTGATTTCGCGGACGGCTTTAATTGCGCCAACCTTGTTATCACCAGCACCAGTGATGATTACGTCAAACTCGGTTTGCTCTTCAGCGGCTGCGGCACTACCGCCACCAGCAGCAGGAGCAGCAGCTACAGCTACAGCCGCTGCAGCGGCGGATACGCCAAACTTTTCTTCCATTTCTTTGATCAGTTCAGATAAATCCAGAACCGTCATTTTTGCAATTGCGTCAAGAATATCTGCTTTAGATAAAGCCATTTCGTTCTCCAATTAAAAACTTGTATAAGATTAAGCGGTTTGCTTTTGGTCTCGCACTGCTGCTAAGCCACGCACGAACTTGGTTGGAACCTCGTTCAATGTGCGTACAAACTTGGCAACAGGTGCTTGCATGGTACCCATCAGCTTGGACAACAACTCATCGCGGCTAGGCATGGATGCCAACGCTTGAACGCTTTTAGCATCCATCACGTGGTTAGGCATAGCCCCACCTTTGATTACGAACAAATCGTTGGTTTTAGCGAAATCACTGAGCACTTTGGCAGCATTCACCGGGTCGGGTGAAATCCCGAACACCAATGGCCCCACCATTTTGGAACCAAGGTCAGCAAATACGGTGCCTTCAACAGCACGACGCACCAGCGTGTTTTTGAGCACACGCAAATACACTCCAGATTGGCGTGCCTGAACACGCAATTTGGTCATATCACCGACTTGCATACCACGATACTCAGCGATGATGATGGATTGAGCGTTAGTAACTTCTGCGCTCACTTCAGCAACCACTGCTTTTTTCTCTTCAAGATTTAGACTCAAAGTCTTCCTCCTTCCGTTGATTAACCCTTTGTCGCCTTGCGACAACAAAAGTCCTGAACGGCGAACCTAGACTAAACTGGTCTGGGACACGCCATCTGCGTAGGGTTCAGAAGACGGAAGATAGAGGATTGAAGACAGAAACACCTTCTTTCACCCATCATTCGTCCGCTTACATTAAATCCTTGCGGATACCTACGGTCTTTGATAACTCTGCCACCGATGTTACTAGTGACAGACCCAAAGTCCTTCAAGCGACGCTTATGCGAACGCTATAATTCTTTTAAGCGATCAAGCTAGCTTGATCTATACGCACACCAGCTCCCATGGTGCTGGAGACGGACACCTTCTTTAAGAACACGCCTTTACTGCTGGCTGGTTTAGACTTGCTCAATGCATCCACCAGCGCCAGCATATTGCCCTTGAGCGCTTCCACGTCAAACGAAGCGCGGCCTATGGTGCAATGCACGATACCCGCCTTGTCGGTACGGTACTGCACTTGACCAGCCTTGGCGTTTTTCACCGCCTCCGTCACGTTAGGCGTGACCGTGCCCACTTTGGGGTTAGGCATCAAACCGCGTGGGCCGAGAATCTGACCCAGAGTGCCGACGATACGCATCGCGTCAGGCGTGGCGATCACCACATCAAAATCCATCATGCCGCCCTTGATTTGTTCAGCCAAATCCTCAAAACCGACAATGTCTGCACCCGCCGCCTTGGCAGCCTCGGCGTTAGCGCCTTGGGCAAACACCGCGATACGGGAGATTTTGCCAGTACCGTGTGGCAACACCAAAGCGCCACGCACCAATTGGTCAGACTTACGTGCGTCAATACCGAGATTGACCACGGCATCCACAGATTCATCAAACTTGGCGGTGGCAGTTTCTTTAACCAAAGCCAGCGCATCGTTCAAAGGATATAGTTTGTCGCGGTCAACCTTAGATAGCGCCGCTTGCATACGTTTAGAATTAGCCATGATTTTATTTTCCATCACACACCCTCCACTTCAATACCCATGCTGCGCGCGCTACCAGCGATGGTGCGTACGGCTGCATCCATATCCGCTGCCGTCAGATCCGGCATCTTGGTTTTGGCGATTTCTTCCGCTTGTGCACGAGAAATCTTGCCCACCTTATCGGTATGGGGACGAGGAGAACCTTTATCAATCTTGGCCGCCTTTTTAATCAGCACAGTAGCTGGCGGGGTCTTCATGATAAAGGTGAAGCTCTTGTCTGCAAAAGCGGTAATCACTACCGGTACTGGCAGACCAGGTTCTACGCTCTGCGTGGCAGCATTAAACGCCTTGCAGAATTCCATAATGTTCAAACCGCGCTGACCCAATGCAGGGCCTACAGGCGGGCTAGGATTGGCTTTACCTGCAGGAATCTGCAGTTTGATATAGCCGATGATTTTCTTTGCCATCTTTATACTCCGTGGGTGCAAGCGCCAGTGTGTGCTGGCTCCCCTGTTTAGTTACTGACCAATCGCCCCGAGTCCAAGTATCTGACCACGTGACACCTTTACTACAAAACCAGTTAAGCCTTCTTAGGCTTTTTCTACCTGACTGAAATCCAGTTCCACCGGCGTGGCACGACCGAAAATGGTCACCGTCACGCGCATCTTGCTTTTTTCGTAATTCACATCTTCCACCGTACCGTTGAAGTCGGTGAATGGGCCTTCTTTGACACGCACCATCTCGCCATTTTCGAACAACACTTTGGGACGCGGTTTTTCCACACCTTCTTGCATCTGGTGCATGATGCTGGCAACTTCTTTTTCGGTGATAGGTGTAGGCTTCAGCGCCGTACCACCGACAAAACCCGTCACTTTCGGCGTGTTCTTGACCAAGTGCCAAGTGTCGTCGTTCATTTCCATCTGCACTAACACATAGCCAGGGAAAAACTTGCGCTCGGAGATGGACTTTTGGCCGCCCTTCATCTCCACCACTTCCTCTACCGGCACCAGAATATCGCCGAAAAAATCTTTCATCTCAGCACGTTCAATACGCTCTAACAGCCCGCGTTGCACTGATTTCTCGAAGCCGGAATAGGCGTGCACCACATACCAACGCATAGCCATCAATCACCCCGCCCCATAACAATTTTCAAAAACCCCAACAAGGAAAAATCCACGATCCACAAAATAATCGCCATCACCACCACCAGTGCAAACACAATACCGGTGGTTTGTATGGTTTCCTTGCGGCTAGGCCATACCACCTTGCGCGCCTCGGCAATCGCCTCCTTCAGAAACGCATAAGCCTCCTGACCTACAGGTGTGGTTCTCATCACCGCAATTGCGGCACCCAAACCTGCCAAGATAACCAGCAAACGCACTACCGTCGGCAAGTCTCCCAACAAATAAAAACCACTTATACCAGCGGCGATTAACGCAACAGCAAATGCAACTTTAAATTGATTCATATGATTACGCTGTCGTACCTATAAAGGTGGCAGGCCAGGAGGGCCTCGAACCCCCAACCTTCGGTTTTGGAGACCGACACTCTGCCAATTGAGCTACTGGCCTAAATGCAGTCACTAGTCGTTAGTCGCTGTTTTTAGTTAGCGCCCTGACTATGCGGGGTTTGCTTTTACTAACGACTAACGATTTACGCCTAACAACTGTTTTTTTACTCGATAATTTTAGCTACCACACCGGCACCGACGGTACGACCACCTTCACGAATAGCGAAGCGCAAGCCGTCTTCCATAGCGATAGGTGCAATCAAGGCAACCGTGATAGAAACGTTG
>JANYIK010000192.1 GCA_025362115.1 Methylophilaceae bacterium | reverse complement strand
GTTTGGCCACCTCGTTTCCCTTAATGTCTTCAGAGCCTATGTTGAGCAAGCCCACGCTGGGATTTTCTTTGTGTTCCACACAAGACACCAGCATGGCACCCATAATGGCGAATTGCATCAGATGTTCTGGTGTGCAGTCAGCATTGGCACCAAGATCCAACATGTAAGTTTGCCCGTTCCTGTTAGGCAGTGCAGAAGCGATGGCCGGTCTATCAATTCCGGGCATCATTTTTAGCACATAACGCGCCGTCGCCATCAATGCGCCAGTATTGCCTGCACTCACGCAAGCGTGCGCCGTACCATTTTTGACTAGGTTGATGGTCACGCGCATAGAAGAGTCTTTTTTGTTCTTGAGCGCACTTTGCGGAGATTCATCCATGGTCACCACTTCAGAGGCGTGATGGATGCTTAAGTGTGGGTTTGCGCTGGCCTTGTGCAGACGCAACTCTTTCTCAATCGCGGCACTTAATCCGACTAGGATAATGTTTACATCGCTGTGGTGTTTTAGTATTTGCAGGACGGCAGGAACCGTGGCTTTCAGGCCATGGTCGCCGCCCATTGCATCAATCGCAAGAGTTAAACTCATAATGTGAAAACGCCGCGCTTTTAAGGGCGCGGCGCGGTTGCGTATGAACGCAAATTATTCGCCTTTAGCCGGCATTACCTTACGGCCACGATAGTAGCCGGAAGGGCTTACATGGTGACGCAGATGCACTTCGCCCGTGGTAGGCTCAATCGCCAATGGCGGATTGGTCAGAAAATCATGCGAGCGATGCATACCGCGCTTAGACGGGGACTTCTTGTTTTGTTGAACAGCCATTATTTCTACTCCTAACTAAAAATTAACTAACTCTAAAATTAACTAACTGGCCTTTAAGCCTTCCAATACCTTGAAAGGATTTTGCTTTTGTCCTGTCATGATGCTGAGATCGCCAGTACACGCGCCCTCTTCATGCTTTGGGGCTAGCGGCAAACTCAACAGCAACTCTTCTTCTACCAGCGCCCCTACGTCAAACTGGGTGCTGGCGACGATGTAATCCATTTCATCGTCTTCGTCCAGCTCCGGTATGACTGATTCATCAGCCACCACTTCAAACCATGTGCTGCTCACTAACGGGTAGCGCATTTCGCCCAAACAACGCTGGCAACATAATGTCACTTGCCCTGCCAAGTCTAGTTTCAAACTAGGTTTGCCGCGATAGCTTTGATCGCCACTCAGGGTATAACTCACCTCATCCGCATCGGCGCTTGCATACAGGCTATCCTGTATCGCCAGAATCTGAGAGGCGCGGATTTTACCATGAATTTCAAGCGATTGCTTAATGAACTCATGCGTGTTGATCAGTAGTGGTTTTCGAGTCATGGTTTCAGTTAATAGAGATGATTAAAACAATCTATGCCAATGTGCAGCAAAGGCCTAGGAATATAAGCTTAAGCGTATTTAATGGTCAGCGCCAGCATGATACAATCGGCTGGTTTTGAGTGTCAAAATTACCACTCTCATTAGGCAACCTTAAAGAGATAATTGCATGTTCAAAAAAATTCTCATTGCGAATCGCGGCGAAATTGCTGTACGCATAGTGCGTGCGTGTTCCGAGATGGGCATTACCTCGGCGGCCATCTATACCGATGCCGACCGCCACGCTTTGCATGTCAAAAAAGCGGACGAGGCTTATAACATAGGCTCAGATCCGGTACAGGGTTATCTTAATGCGCATAATATCGTCAATCTAGCGGTAGCTGCCGGTTGCGATGCGCTGCATCCAGGTTATGGATTCTTGTCTGAGAACCCCGTGCTGTCAGACATCTGCGCCAAGCGTGGCGTTAAATTCATCGGCCCCAATCCTGACGTTATCACCCAAATGGGCGATAAGATACAGGCGCGCAACGCCATGATAGGCGCAGGCATCCCCTGTGTGCCGGGCAGTGAAGGCAATTTGGAAGATGTAGAAGAAGCACGCAAACTCGCCGCTGAAATTGGTTACCCGGTCATGCTGAAAGCCACTAACGGCGGCGGCGGGCGCGGTATTCGCCGCTGCGATAATGAAAAAGAATTACTCAGTAATTATGACCGTGTGATCTCCGAAGCCAGCAAGGCCTTCGGCAAACCCGAAGTATTCCTGGAAAAATGCGTGGTCAACCCTCGCCATATCGAGGTGCAAATACTGGCAGATAGCCACGGTAACGTGATTCACCTGTTTGAGCGCGACTGCTCGATACAGCGCCGCAATCAAAAACTCATCGAGATCGCCCCTTCCCCGCAACTCAGCCAGGCGCAGCGCGAATACATAGGCGAACTGGGGATTAAGGCTGCCAAGGCCGTCAATTATGAGAATGCGGGCACGGTGGAATTCTTGCTAGACCAAGACAATCGCTTCTACTTCATGGAAATGAATACTCGCTTGCAAGTAGAACATACCGTGACAGAAACTATTACCGGCATAGACATCGTGCAGGAGCAGATTCGCATCGCCTATGGTCACGAGCTTCAGTATAAGCAGGAGGAAGTAAAATTTCGCGGCTATGCCATCGAATACCGCGTCAATGCTGAAGATCCGAAGAACGGCTTTCTACCCAGCTTCGGCAAGATCACCCGCTATTACTCACCTGGCGGACCTGGCGTTCGCATAGATGCAGCCATGTATTCTGGCTACACCATTCCACCCTATTTCGACTCCATGTGCGCCAAACTCACCGTGTGGGCGCTGGATTGGCCTAGCGTGGTGGAGCGCGGCCGCCGCGCACTGGACGACATGGTGGTATATGGCGTAAAAACCACGATTCCGTATTACCAGGAAATCATGAAGCACCCAGACTTTAAGGCGGCGACATTTGATACTAGTTTTGTGGAAATGCATCCTGAGCTGACGGAATACACCACCAAGCTGCCGCCGGAATTATTTGCTGCCGCGATTGCGGCGGCTATTGCAGCACATGAAGGCATTTAGATATGCGCTTCGATACATTTTCCGCTCGTCCTGAGTGCCGCGCAAAGCGCGGTTTATCGAAGGATTGGCGAAAAACACTCAGCGTGAACGGTTTTTAATTTAACTTAACACATTAAAATTATGGCTAAAGTACATGTTTCTGAATTAGTTTTACGTGACGGACATCAGTCCATCATCGCCACTCGACTGCGCACCGAAGACATGCTGCCGATATGTGGCAAGCTCGACAGTATTGGCTTCTGGTCGCTAGAGGCTTGGGGCGGCGCTACGTTTGATGCCTGTGTGCGTTTTTTGAAAGAAGACCCGTGGGAACGCCTGAGTAAGCTACGCAAAGCCCTGCCCAACAGCCGCATCCAGATGCTGCTTCGCGGGCAAAACCTGCTGGGCTACCGCCACTATTCTGACGACGTGGTACGCGCCTTTGTGCAAAAGTCTGCCGACAATGGCGTGGATGTGTTCCGTATTTTTGATGCGATGAACGACATGCGCAACCTCCGCGTCTCCATTGAAGCCGTCAAGAAAGCCAAAAAACACGCCGAGGGCGCGATTAGCTATACCACCAGCCCGGTGCACGACGTTCCTTATTTCATCGGCCTCGCCAAAGAGATGGAAGCGATGGGTTGCGATACCATCGCCATTAAAGACATGGCCGGATTGCTCACGCCGCAAGCCACGCTTGATTTGGTGTCTGCTTTGCGTACTGCCGTTAAACTACCCATCCACCTGCACAGCCACGCCACTTCTGGCTTGTCTGCCATGTGCTTTTTGCGCGCTGTGGATGCCGGTGCCACCATGCTCGATACCTGCAACTCCTCTTTTGGCGAGGGTGCTAGCCATTCTTCTACCGA
>JANYIK010000170.1 GCA_025362115.1 Methylophilaceae bacterium | reverse complement strand
AAGAACCGCGCAGCCCATAGCCATTTGTCTAATCTTATTTTGTCGGTATTTGCCACTACCAGATTACTTCTTACCGTAAGCGCTATCGTGGTCAGGATGTAATGTTTGGAAACGCATGAAGTTATCCTCACGCATGACTAGAGCACGGTAAGATTGCGATAAGCGTATGCTGTATTTAGGTGAGGACTTCAGCGCTTCCCATTTGAATCCATGATCTTTGAATAGTTGGTTCCATGTTAAACCACGCAATTTTTTAAAGGTTTTGAGTAGTTTCTTGACTTCAACAATATCCATTTCAAATAACTGCCCTTGGAATTCAGGCTGATTCAAATCCAAAAGAATTTTATCGTCATTCCCTGTCACACCGTAGCCTCAAGCTTGGCTTCCAACTCTTCCAAATCGGTTTCCTGAGGTGGATTACTACGCATCCAAGCATCCGCACGTGCCAGCTTTTCTTTCATTTCTGGCTCGTGCAGCCAGCGCTCATTCGTTGGCACAACCACTGCATGCTTGAGCAATATATCCCCTCCAGGCAAGGCTTCCATGATAAATCCCATGCCCGCCATAGACTTGCCTACAGAAATTTGCCCACTTTTACCTACTACTTTAAGCTCCATCATCACCCTCCTTATCATGCCGCATGATGGCATGATACGTTCATTCGCCTATTTTTACCACCGCGCCTTCGCCTCATCATCACTCACCTTGGCCTCTACCCAGCGCTCGCCTTGTGGTGTCGTTTCTTTTTTCCAAAACGGGGCTTGGGTTTTCAGATAGTCCATGATGAACTCACACGCGGCAAAGGCTGCGCCACGATGCGTACTGGTGACGGCCACCAGCACAATCTGATCCAGCGGTTTTAATTCCCCCACGCGGTGTATCACCAGCGCGCCCACAATATCCCAGCGGGTTTTGGCCTGGGTGACAATGCCTTCCAGCGCTTTTTCTGTCATGCCCGGATAGTGTTCCAGCGTCATGCTGGCCACATGGCTGCCATCGTTCATGTCGCGCATCTGGCCGATGAATACCGCCACCGCGCCTATGTCGGCGCGCGCACGACGCAACGCGGTGATTTCTGCGCTGGTGTCAAAGTCTTGTGTTTGGATGCGAACCGCCATTGAAACTCCTCTTCGGGAACTCCTGAACAAACCCTAATATGCTTCGATACGTTTTCCGTTCGTCCTGAGTGCCGCGCATAGCGCGGTATATCGAAGGGTGGACGGAAAACTACTCAGCACGAACGGGTTTGTTCAGGGGTTCCCGTACTACCCCCCCGTCACCGGTGGAAAGAATGCAATTTCGTCACCTGCTTTGATTGCGGCGGTGTTGGCAACCAGTTCTTGGTTCAGCGCCGCGCGTATCTGCACACAGCCGTCAAACTGCTGTTGCCACACACCACCACGCGCTGCCAGATGTGCCATCAAATCAGCCACGTTGTGTGCCTTGCTAGGCAACGCCAGTTCCTCACTTGCCACCCCCAACGCTTCACGCAATCGCGCAAAAAATAACACTTTAATCATTCAAAATCCGCATCCGTCACCGCGCCGCGCTTGCCTGCCAAAGCGTCACCCAGCATTTGCACCAACTTTGCCCGTTGGCTTGGGTTGTCCATCACACTGGAGTTAAAGCCTATGCCAAATTGCTTGGCGTAGTGCTGTATCAACATCAGCAAACCACTTTCGTCGTCATCGTCGTCCTGCATTATTCGTCTTCACCCTCTTCTGCGTTTTCTTCCAATAACGGCGTGTTGCCCACGCCTTCCAGTTCCACCCGCTCAATCTGCGCAAAACGCCGACTGATTTTTTGGCTGGTAGTATGCACTTCTTGCACATCTTCATGCGCTTGGCGAATGTGCGCCGCAAGGTTGAACATACGTTTGTCAAAACGCTCGAACTCCTTGCCCAGCTTGCCTAGCTCGTCTTTGATGATGTGTACTTGTTTGCGCGTTTCCACATCTTTCAGCACCGCACGCGCAGTGTTCAGCACCGCCATCAGCGTGGTGGGGGAGACTATCCATACGTGCTTGCGCATAGCGTAATCCACAATGTCCCCATGATGGGCATGGATCTCGGCGAATACCGCTTCAGCCGGAATGAACATCACCGCACCATCAGAAGTGACATTGGGGATGATGTATTTTTTGGCGATGTCGTCTACGTGCTTTCTCACGTCCGCCTTAAACTGGCGCTGCGCCAGCAAGCGCTCGGTTTCAACCACACCGCTTTCGTACATGCGATGATAGTTTTCCAGCGGAAATTTAGAATCCACGGCCACGGTTCCCGTGGGTTCTGGCAAAAACAGCGCACAGTCCACACGCGACCCATTGGGCAAGGTGTATTGGATTTCAAAAGCATCCGGCGGTAAAGCATTGCGCACCAGGCCTTCCAACTGCACCTCGCCAAACGCACCGCGCGAGCGCTTGTCGCCTAGCAACTCCTGCAAACTCACCATATTGGTGGTCAAACCATCTATTTTCTTTTGCGCCTCGTCTATGGTGGCCAGCCGCGCCATCACATTGGTAAAAGTTTCGTTGGTTTTCTTAAAACCTTCATCCAAACGCTCGGTAACTTTGCCGCTAATCAAATCCAGGCGGCTTTCCACGGTTTTATTCAGCGCCTCAAACGTGCTGTTGAGTTTTTCCAGCAAAGCCTCGCGCGTTTTGCCCAAATGCTCGGTTTGCGCCAACTGCAAGTCGTGCATGGCAGTGCGGGTTTGGTTCAACTCCAGCGCAACGCCTTGTTTCAGGCGTTCGCTGCTCTCAGTCAAGCCATTATTCAAGCGGTCACCCAGCTTGTTCAGGCCATCATGCAAATCCAGCAACATGGCACGATGCTTGTCTTCCAACTGCGCCGCAAATAAACCGCGCAAACGCAGCGCCAGCCATAATAGCAACGCCAGATTGAGCGCACCTAGTGTGAGAGCTATCCATTCAGTCATCGGCGCATTATAGCGCCAAACAATTGCGTATTCTTTATGCACAGGGTTTATGGCAAAATGCAGTGGTTTGTCACTTTTAAGAGCTGCGTTACTCGATGTTGATCCCTAAGCGATACCTACGCTATTTAGGCGTATTTTTAGTTTTGCTGTTACTGCTGGGCATGGCTTATTGGCTGCACCAGCGCCACAACGCACGGCTGGCGCAGCCGCTACGGCACTTCTCCGCAGCGCAACAGCCGGTAAACGGCAGCACACCCATCACCACCCTGCAAGCCATCCCCACCAACCCAGCCCAGGTGGCGCTGGGCAAGCGACTGTTTTTTGACCCGCGCTTGTCGCACAGCAACACCATGAACTGCGCCAGTTGCCACGACCTGACGCGAGGCGGCGTTGACGGCCAGCGCTATTCCAAGCGTGACGACGGCAGCCTGACCACGGTCAACACGCCCACGGTATTCAACGCCGGGCTGCGCAGCGCGCAGTTTTGGGATGGCCGCGCCGAGACGCTGGAGGATCAAGCCATCACGTTTTTTGTCGAGCACCAGGAACAAGGCGCGCCGTGGGCGGAGGTAGAACCCAAGCTCCGTGCAGACAAGGACTTCAACCGCGACTTTAGCCGCGTTTATGCGGACGGCATCACGCTGAAAAACGTCGCCCATGCGTTGGCCGAGTTCCAGCGCAGCCTGACCACGCCCAACGCGCCGTTTGACCGCTATCTACGCGGCGACAAAAACGCCATCAGCGCTGATGCACAAAAAGGCTACCAGACCTTTACGCGCTATGGTTGCGTGGGCTGCCACCAGGGCATGAACGTGGGCGGCAACATGTTCGAGCAGATGGGCTCGGTGCGCGACTACTTTGCCGAGCGTGAACAAAAAACCGGTGAAAAAATCACCCGCGCCGATCTGGGGCGCTTTAACGCCACCCACCATGAAGACGACCGCCACGTATTCAAGGTGTGCAGCCTGCGCAACGTGGCCAAAACCGCGCCCTACTTCCACGATGGCTCGGCCAAAACACTGGAAGACGCGGTGACGACCATGGTGCGCTACAACTTAGGGATAGAGATGCCCCCAAATGACGTTCGCCTGATCGCCGAGTTCCTCAAAACGCTGAGCGGCGATTACGCGGAGCACACCCCATGACGCTGCGCCGCCACACAGCGTGGATCTGGATAGGCTTGCTGCTGGCGCTGGCACTGCTGAGTTTTGTCTATACGCAGATACAAAACCGGCAACAGGCACGCCACGAACAGATGGTGGACACACTGCAACAGTTGGAAAACACCAACGCCCGGCTAAGCCAAGACATCCTCAAAACCCGCGCCAACATATGGCTTAACTACGACCCTATCGTGGCCGACGTGCGACAATTCAAAACCCTGCAAAAAGAATTGGACGCGTTGCTACCACAGGATACCCGCAGCATTGAAGGCGCACGGCACAGCGTGACTACCCGCTTTGCGCAAAAACTAGACACTATCGAGAGGTTCAAGTCAGAGTTGGGTGACATCCGTAGTTCCGCACACTTTTTGCCTGGCATCGTGCTACAGCTTGAAAACTCAGCAGTGGCTCAAGAGGCGGCACACATTTTACAATCGGTAAGCGCCCTGTACTTTGGGCAGGGCAGCGCAGACCTGCCCCACACCCTAGCGCAACAACTGCAAGCGCTGCACGCCCGCCGCGCCAGCTTGCCCTCGGCACAACAAGTCATTGTAGATTCGCTCATCACCCACTGTAACAAGATGGCAGAATCCAGGCAGTCGGTGGATGATGCCTTGCAGAGCATCCTGTCTTCATCACTAGAGTTACCGCTACACCAGTTACGTACCGCCTACTACCAACAATACGAAAAAGCCGAGGCCACCGCCGCGCTGTACCGCGACATTCTGGTTAGCCTCACGGCGCTATTGTGCCTTTATATGGGCTTTGCCACCCGGCGGCTGCATCTATTGAGTGCGCAGCAACAACAATCGCTGCATGAGCAAATCGCCACCCGCAAGCTGTTAGAAGACAGCGAGCAGCAGCTTCGGCAGCTTCTCACCACCAGTCCGGTGGCGGTGCGCGTGCTGGATATACAAAGTGGAACCGTGATCTTTTCCAACCGTGCTTATGCCATTCTGCTGGATGTGGAATTCAGCGATGTGCCGGGGTTGACACCCGCAAAATTGTACGCCGATCCGCAAGAATATGCCGAGATGTCAGCGCAGGTGCGTCAGGGGGGGGCAGTGCTGGATCGCCAGTGCCGCATGAGAAGCGCCCAAGGCCGCGAGTTCTGGGGGCTGGTTTCCATGGCACCCGTGCAGTTCCAGGACAAACCTTGCTCGGTCGGCTGGTTTTACGATATTACCGATATGCACCAGGCGCGCGAACTGGCCGAGCAGGCCTCGCGCATAAAGAGCGAGTTTTTGGCCAATATGAGCCACGAAATCCGCACCCCCATGAATGGCGTGATCGGCATGACCGATCTCTTGCTGGATACCCCGCTAGACATACAACAACGCGAGTTGGCACAGACCGTACACGATTCCGCCTATGCGTTGCTGGACATTATTAACGACATTTTGGATTTTTCTAAAATTGAAGCCGGGAAAATGACGGTTGAAAATGCCGAGTTCAATTTACCTCAGGTAGTAGAACGCGCAGTGGATTTGCTTGCCAACAAAGCGCACGACAAAAAACTATCGTTAGTGACTTATATAGATCCTAATATCCCGCGTGAACTGGTGGGTGACGAAGGCAGAATCCGCCAAGTGTTGCTCAATCTGCTGAGTAACGCGCTGAAATTCACCGGGCAAGGCGAAGTGCTGGTGCGCGTCACTTTGCAAGCGCAAACTGGCAGCATTTTTCATCTACGTTTTGAGGTAAAAGACAGCGGCATAGGCATGAACCAACAAGCGCTGAATAACCTATTCAAAGCCTTTAGCCAAGCCGATGGCTCGATTACCCGAAAATATGGCGGTACCGGCTTAGGCTTGGCGATTAGCAAGCAACTGGTGACCTTGATGGGCGGCAGCATCAGTGTAAAAAGTACAGAAAATCGTGGCAGCGTGTTCTGGTTTGATCTGCCACTGTCTGTCAGCGCTCATGCAGAACCTTACCATCCGCCGCACATCGGCAACGATATCCATGTGCTACTGATAGAACAACGTGACACTTTAAGCTGCACTTTGAATGCTTACCTAGAGGCTTGGGGGCTGGATGTCAGCGTGGTCAACAGCCAAGAAATCGCGTTGGGTACCGCACTACAGCAAAAGTTTGATGTCACCCTGGTAGGCTCGCTCAGTGACAGCTCGCCGGATAAGCTGATAGGCGCTTTGCGCCAAGTCGCGCCTGACTCCCACTACATCCTGCTCTCCAGCCATATGCAACATCATGATATCGCCAAGGAATTGGGTTTCGACAACGTGCTCTCGTTACCAGCCAAACAGTCTGCCTTGTTTAATGCGCTGATGACCGCACTGGATGCGGAGATGCGTCTGCGATCTGCCAATGTAGTCGCCACAAGCGATGCCAAACCCGCAGCCACCTTTGACCACCGTATTTTGCTGGTAGAAGACAATGTGGTGAACCAGAAAGTGGCAATGCTGTACCTCAACAAACTGGGTTATTACAATGTGGATATTGCCGACAACGGCCAGCACGCGCTGGAAAGCTGGCGCAACGCGTATGGCAATGATTACGCGCTGATTTTTATGGATTGCTATATGCCCGTCATGGACGGCTTTGAAGCCACCCGCGCTATACGCGCTCACGAAAACAATGGCAAACATGTCCCCATTGTCGCCATGACTGCCAATGCCCAGAAAGAAGACCGTGTGCAATGCCTGCAAGCAGGTATGGACGACTACCTCGCCAAGCCGGTAGATACTGGTATGATGCAGACAATGTTGAATAAATGGCTACAAAGCTAGCCTATCAGAAGGAACCCATCGCGTGAGTGATCTACTGGATTTTGCCGAGCTAAAAGCCTCCGGCATGTTGCCCTCGCCCAAGGGCGTGGCGTTGACGGTGATGCAATTGTGCCAAAAAGATGAAATCTCCTTGGTGGAAGTGGCACAAATCATCCGTGGCGACCCGGTGCTGGCGGGGCGCATCATCAAAATCGCCAATGCCATCAACCCCAACAAACGACGTCCTATCGCCTCGGTTTCGCCGGAGACGCTCATCATCATTGGTACCAACACCGTACAGCAAATCGTGTTGGGATTCTCGCTGGTCAACGCCAAACAGCAACATGCATGCAAAGAATTTGACTATGAAACCTTTTGGTCACGCTCTATCGCCACCGCCAGCGCCGCGCAAGCGATGGGCGAAACTACACGCATCGCACCGTCAGCGGAAATGTTCACCTGCGGCCTGCTCTCCAGCGTGGGCAGCATAGCGCTCGCCACCGCACGACCAGATGCCTATTGCGAAGTGCTGCACGAGATGGCGGGGAAATCCTCCAATGTCTTGGCAAGCGCTGAAACCACACGTTTTGGCTTGAACCACCGCGACCTCACCTTACGCATGATGGAAGACTGGGGTATCCCCAAACTCTACGCGGAAGCGGTGTTTTTCCACGAGAGCCCTGAATCAAGCTGGTTTAACGCTGGTTCGCGCCCACAAAAATTGACCCTGGAATTGCATATCGCAGGCTTGCTGGCGGAGGCCTGCCTCACCAAAGACGCGAATGCGCGCGATGCGCTGATGTCGCACATCTGCCACTTGGGCGAGGCACAGGGCATAGAGATCGTGCAGATGATCTCCATCGCCGACCAAACCGCGCGCGAATGGCACGAATGGGGCAAATTACTCGGCATTGATACACCGTTGCTGCCACCTTTCCTGCCGCCGTCCAACCTCACTCCGGTCAAAAATGGCGCGCCCACTGGCGTTCCATTAAGGATTCTGGTGGTAGACGACGAGATGATCGCCTTCATTTTTAGTAAAATGCTGGGCAACGCCGGACATACGGTATTTACGACCGGTGATGCCCATGAAGCACTGGAAATTGCCAAGCGTGAAAAACCGCAGGTGGTGATTTCAGACTGGCTCACGCCGAAGATGGATGGCGCAGCACTGTGCCGCGCCCTGCGTGACAATACCGAAACCAAAACTGCCCATTTCATTATGCTGACCAGCAACATAGACGAGCAAAAGCGCGCCGAGGCGCTACGTGCGGGTGTCAACGCCTATCTCAGCAAACCCTTCGACGTCAAAGAAATCAATGCCGAACTGCTTAAAATAGCAGCCTGACCATGTTTGCCAAACTCAGATTCACGCTCACGCGTCGCTCCATGCAGTGGGTGGAGCGCCTTAGCAACAGCTTTTATCTGTATCTTGCCGTACTACTGTCACTGTTTATTGTGCTGGATGCCAGCGTGTTTCATGTAGGTGAAAACATGCGGCAAAAAGCGTTTGACCTAGTTGTCCGCAGCCGTATTGTCACCCCCAAACCAGACCCCAACATCGTCATCGTTGATGTCAACGAAAAAAGCCTGGCCGCCCTCGCCCCTGATTACGGGCGCTGGCCGTGGCCAAGACAAGTGTTTGCCGAGTTTGTCGAAGCGGTGGAAAAACAGCATCCCAAAGCCATCGTGTTCGACATCCTATTTTCTGATGCCGACCTGTTCAACCCCGATAGCGATGCCTATTTCAACGACACCATCGCCGCCACCGACAACACCTATTTTCCGCTGCTACGGCTGGATGCCAGCCAGGACGCTTTAAGCCAAATCAAGCCCGCCATGATTGCCGGCGTGAGCGAATTAGCCAATGCGAAACCCGATGCCACCATCGCCGTAGTCCTGCCACATTTTGACGCGGCGCTCAAGGCCGGACGGCTGGGTACGCACAACATCTATCCCGACGCGGACGGTATCAGCCGCGAATATCGGCTCTATCACGACGATTACGGCTGGAAGCTACCCTCACTACCACTGGTCATCGCAACATCCCTCGCGCAGCGAGGCAGCGTCCCTCACTCCCGCGAGCGGGAGGGAGTTAGGAGAGAGGGAAATGAACCCTTGCTGCAAGACCAGAACATGCTGCTGAACTGGCGCGGCGGGCCGTTCACCTATCA
>JANYIK010000132.1 GCA_025362115.1 Methylophilaceae bacterium | reverse complement strand
AGGATAAATAATGCTCTATGCCATCATTGCCGAAGATGTTGCCGATAGCCTAAGCAAGCGCTTGGAGCATCGCCCGCCGCATCTGGCGCGGTTGCAAGCCTTGCAAGCCGAAGGTCGCTTAATGCTGGCGGGTCCTTTCCCCGCCATTGATAGCGCAGACCCCGGCTCTGCGGGCTTCTCTGGCAGTTTGATCGTCGCCGAGTTTGCCAGTTTGGAAGCCGCACAAAACTGGGCAAAAACCGATCCCTTTATGCTCAGTGGCGTGTACAAACAAGTCACGGTCAAACCGTTCCGCAAAACCTTGCCGTGAGTATAGAACTTTTACGTGAGCGCCTTGCCTCACTCCAGCCTAGCCGATTGGAAATCACGGATGACAGCGCCGCACACCGTGGACACGCGGGCAACACTGGTGGCGGTCACTATACCGTAACCATCGAAAGTTCGCTTTTCAGTGGAAAATCAACGATAATTCGGCATCGTTTAATTTATGAGGCGGTAGGCGATTTAATTCCTTCCCGCGTTCACGCATTAAGCATTAACGCACTTGCACCCGAGTAATAATTTACGAAAAAATTTGTAGCAATAAACCCAGTCAACTCAATGAAGGAAAATTAAATGTACTCTTTTAGTAAACTCTTAGGCGCACTGTTGCTCGCTGTCGCCATGAGCGCCTACGCCGCAGATCCAGCCACCGTCAACGGCAAACCCGTCAAACAATCACTATTGGATTTCATGCTGAAAGAAATCAGCGCCAGCGGTCAAAAAGTGGATGACGACATGCGCGCCGCACTGGTGAACCGTTTGATTGGTAATGAGGTGGTATACCAAGAAGCACAAAAATCTGGCATTGATAAAAGCGCTGATTTTCTTGCCAAACAAGAACTCACCGACCGTGAATTGCTGGTTAATACGTTTCTGCAAGACTACATCAAGAAGAATCCGGTAGATGATGCCGCGGTTAAAGCTGAATACGACAAGTTCAAAGATCAATGGGGCAGCAAGGAATACAAGGCTAGTCACATCCTGGTAAAAACTGAACAGGAAGCTAAAGATGTCATCGCGCAACTGGGGAAAAAGGGTGATTTCTCCAAAATTGCTAAGGAAAAGTCCTTGGATAGCTCCAAAGACAAAGGCGGCGATTTGGGCTGGTTCCCACCCGCACGTATGGTGAAACCTTTCGCTGATGCCGTAGTTAAGCTGCAAAAGGGTGCTTACACCACCACCGCAGTACAAACCCAGTTTGGCTGGCACGTCATCAAGTTGGAAGACACGCGCGACGCGCAGCCACCGGCTTTTGAAACGGTGAAAGACGAACTGCGTGCCAATATGCAAAAGCAGAAAATCGTAACTCTGGTGAATGATCTACGCGCCAAGGCCAAAATTGTGGATAACAGCCCAGCTAAAGCCAAAAAATAAGCTTTCGTTTTAAGCAAAAGGGCATCTGGATTTACGCCAGATGCCTTTTCTACTTTTATAATGCGCTCTCATTTTGGGACACTTATTAGGAATCTTAGGCGATGAGTATCAAATCAGACAAATGGATACGCCGCATGGCAGCCGAAACGGGCATGATAGAGCCGTTTGAGCCGAATCAGGTGAAACAGATCAACGGCCAAAAGCTGGTGTCCTACGGTACGTCGAGTTATGGATACGACATCCGCTGCTCTAGCGAATTCAAGCTGTTCACCAACATTAACAGCACCATCGTTGATCCCAAAAATTTCGACCCGAATTCTTTCGTGGAAGTGAACGCGGATTACTGCATCATCCCACCCAACTCCTTTGCACTGGCACGCACCGTAGAATATTTCCGCATTCCGCGCAATGTGCTGACGATATGCTTGGGAAAATCCACCTATGCGCGCTGCGGCATCATCGTCAACGTCACTCCCTTTGAGCCGGAATGGGAAGGTTTTGTAACACTGGAATTCAGCAATACCACACCGCTCCCTGCCAAGATCTACGCCAATGAAGGCTGCGCCCAAGTGTTGTTCTTTGAGGCGGACGACGACGACGTGTGCGAGACCTCTTACAAAGACCGTGGCGGCAAGTACCAAGGCCAGCACGGTGTGACTTTGCCTAAGATCTAACTGACCACCATCATGAAGCCCGAAAAAATCGTCTGGCGTGACCCTCAAGGCAAGGTGGTTGCTTGCGTAGAGAAGAACAAAGTGATGCGTGAGAACCTGGAAGAAATTCAGCAAATTTGCCAAGACGCGTTAGAAGACGCGGTACTGATGGGCTGTGATGAACAACAGTTCCGTGCGGTATTGCTCGATCTCGTCAATGGCCTGGCTAACCCCTATCCACCTCTACAATAAGTCACAACATCGGTTGTCACACTTATTCCGTAAACTATCCTTAAGTTTTAATTTCTGGCTTTAGAGAGGTTCATATGAAATTCCGTTTTCCCGTCGTTATTATTGACGAAGACTTCCGCTCCGAAAACACTTCCGGGCTTGGCATACGCGTACTCGCCAAAGCCATCGAAGAAGAAGGTTTTGAAGTGCTAGGTGTGACCAGCTTTGTGGATATGGCCTCGTTCGCACAGCAACAAAGTCGTGCTTCGGCCTTTGTTTTAGCCATAGATGACGAAGAGTTTGCTGAAGAATCGCAAGAAGCATTAGCCCGTTTACGTAAGTTTGTGGATGAAGTACGTTTTCGCAACGAAGAAATTCCCATCTTTTTGCATGGTGAAACCCGTACTTCACGCCATATCCCCAATGAAATTCTGCGTGAGTTAAATGGCTTCATCCACATGTATGAAGACACGCCAGAATTCATCGCACGCTACATCGTGCGCGAAGCGAAGGCTTATCTGGATTCGCTACCACCACCGTTCTTTCGTGCCCTTACCAATTACGCCGCTGATGGCTCCTATTCTTGGCATTGTCCAGGCCACTCCGGTGGCGTGGCTTTCCTGAAATCCCCCGTAGGCCAGATGTTCCACCAGTTCTTTGGCGAGAATATGCTGCGCGCAGACGTGTGCAACGCGGTAGATGAACTCGGCCAGTTACTTGACCACACCGGACCGGTAGCGGCTTCCGAGCGCAATGCAGCACGCATCTTCAACTGCGACCATCTATATTTTGTTACTAACGGCACTTCCACCTCTAACAAAATCGTGTGGAACTCCACCGTTGCCCCAGGTGACGTGGTGGTGGTAGATCGCAACTGCCATAAATCAGTATTGCATTCCATCATGTTGACTGGCGCGATTCCGGTATTTCTGATGCCTACACGTAACCACTTTGGCATCATCGGGCCGATTCCGAAAGAAGAGTTCGAGTGGGAAAACATTCAGAAGAAAATAGAAAGAAACCCTTTTGCACTGGATAAAAACGCCAAACCACGCGTATTGACCATCACGCAAAGTACCTATGACGGCATTTTGTACAATGTTGAAGAAATCAAGGAAATGCTTGACGGCAAAATAGACACGCTGCATTTCGACGAAGCCTGGCTGCCACACGCGTCTTTCCACGACTTCTACGGCGATTACCATGCCATTGGTGCAGACCGTCCGCGTTGCAAGGAATCTATGATTTTCTCCACACAATCCACCCACAAGATGCTGGCCGGCTTGAGCCAAGCCTCGCAGATTCTAGTGCAGGATGCCGAAAATTATCAGTTAGATCGCGACGTGTTCAATGAAGCATATTTGATGCACACCTCCACCAGCCCACAGTATTCCATCATTGCCAGTTGCGACGTGGCCGCCGCCATGATGGAACCCCCTGGCGGCACTGCGCTGGTAGAAGAATCTATCATGGAAGCGCTGGATTTCCGCCGTGCCATGCGTAAAGTGGATGAAGAATGGGGTGCGGCTTGGTGGTTCAAGGTATGGGGACCAGACGACCTTTCTGAAGAAGGCATTGAAGACCGCGAAGCGTGGATGTTGAAGACTAAAGCACGTTGGCATGGGTTCGGCAAAGTGGCCAAAGGCTTCAACATGCTAGACCCTATCAAGGCCACAGTAATTACTCCGGGGCTGGACGTAGAAGGTGACTTCTCCGATGAATTCGGCATCCCTGCCGCAATCGTCACTAAATATCTTGCAGAACACGGCGTGATTGTAGAAAAAACGGGGTTGTATTCCTTCTTTATCATGTTCACCATCGGCATCACTAAAGGCCGCTGGAACACTCTGGTAGCGGCGCTACAGCAATTTAAAGACGACTATGACAAGAACCAACAGCTGTGGCGCGTACTGCCAGAATTCGTAGCCAAGCACCCTATGTATGAAAAGATGGGCTTGCGTGATTTGTGCACCCAGATTCATGAGGTATATCGCGCCAACGACGTGGCTAGACTGACGACAGAGATGTATCTCTCCGACATGATTCCGGCCATGAAACCGGCGGATGCCTTTGCCAAAATGGCACACCGTGAGATTGAACGTGTGGCAATCGAAAATCTGGAAGGCCGTATTACCAGCGTCCTGCTCACGCCCTATCCACCCGGCATCCCGCTACTCATCCCCGGCGAACGCTTCAACGCCATCATTGTGCGCTATCTTAAATTTGCACGTGAATTTAATGCGCGCTTCCCGGGCTTTGAAACCGATATACACGGGTTGGTGAAGGACGAGAGTGGCGACTACCACGTAGATTGCGTGGCTTAGGATTTAATGTAGGTGATAAAACTGAAAGGCAAGCCCGCCGCACTGATGTGGGAAGTGTTTTCTATCTCCCGCCATTTTGTTGCGTCGTAACCAGGAAAGTGGGCATCACCAGAAAAATCCTGATGTATACGCGTCAGATAAAGCTTATCAGCCAACAGTAATGCAGCTTTGTATAACTCATTGCCGCCGATGACAAACACTTCTTCATCATTCCCACACAGCGCCAAGGCCTGCGACAAAGAACCGGCCACCAGCGCTCCTGTGACTTGATATTGCGGATTGCGGCTAATCACCACCGTGGCACGTCCCGGCAGCAAACGCCCTAGGGACTCATAGGTTTTGCGCCCCATGAGAATGTGATGCCCCATGGTCAGGGCTTTGAAACGTTTGAGATCTTCCGGCAGATGCCAAGGCAGCGCGTGATCGCGCCCAATTACCCCGTTGTTGGCAACGGCGGCAATAACTGACAACATTATCGGCAATTCTTGATGGAGTAGGTATCGCCTTCTACAGATGATCCACCCAAACTAGAAATCTGGCTAAGCCCCGGGTCTCCTGGCAACTGCAATGGAACAACATTGTTCGCAGGCGCAATACCAAACTGTCCCGCTGAAAGCGTCAGTTCTCCGGCATCATTTTTCACCACCACCTCACCATCGTGCACCCCAACATAGACCGCAGGCGCGATTTCATCACTCACATCGGCTTTGGCATTAGCGTCCACGGTACCCGTGTCATCAATCTTAGCTTGACTACCTTTGGTGCACTTACTGGTTGCACAGTCATCCACGTCAAACACCGTGCCGCGAATACCGATGGTGGCGGTTGCCGTATTCATTTTATAAGCATCGCGATTACCGCGCTTACCAATCAAGCCGCTCACGGTACGTAAACCGCCCTTCAGCAGGCCTAAAGTGAACTTATCCTGATCTGGCTCGGTCTCTGAAAAATGTTGATCCTTGATCGCCACTTGGGTGCTTGGCTTCAGGGTCATAATCATGCCATCTGAAAATTTGATTTGGGCGTATGCACCCTTCTCTGTGGTGATAACGTCACCCTCTTTCACAAATGAACCGCGTGTCAGCGCAAGGACATCCCCACCACGTTTGGCAGTAATAGTTCCTGCGAGCTGGGTCACCGTGCCGTCAGCAAAAACTGGCGCAACTCCCAGCATCAGTAAAGCTATGACCGCCCACAATTGTAATCCGTGTTTTAGTTGCATGATCCTGCCTCCGTTCGTACATAATTGCCTTGGTCTACAGTGCTATTATTTCCCTTGCTAACGTTATCAAACGTCCCCAAAAAGTCTTGCAATAGATCAAAACTACGCGGTGCCGAAGATTTAATGAACGCGGCCCCAAAACCAGCCCCAGCACTGCTATCTATGGTGAATTGTGCGCCATTGGATAAGGTCCAAGAGATTGGGTAGGCATTGGTTGTTAATACATTACCATTGAAGTCGAAGCGGCCAGTGCCTTTTGCTCCTATCAGAATGATACCCTCTGGATATGAATTACCACCTATCGTGACGGTGCCTGCCGTACCCGGTGCGAAGCCTTGACCAACATCCAACTTAATCTCACCAGAATTGATAATACTGGCATCCACCAAACCAGGGCCAGAACCTGCTTGCAGTATCAGATTGGTACCCACTTTCAAATTCATGGTGGTTGGAGTAGCAGGATCTAGCACGGCAAGCGCATTCGTCTTAGTCGCACCAGCACCAGTGATCGTTCCCCCAGTAAGCACCATCTTCCCTGCCACATCTACCGTCTTTCCACTATTAGCTTGAATAAACGCACTGGCACTGCCAATGGCATTTGCCCCAACACCTGTATTATCTACATTACCCCCCGTAATATAGAAATCCCCATCAATCTTCAGATCTAATTTATTAGCCTGTATAAGAGCATTCGCTCGGGCATTTGTATTGTTTGCACCACCTGTAAAAGTAACCCCGCCTGAACCGCCACCCACCACGCCACCTACTTGACTACCACCACCCACCACATTGAAGTCACCCAATGTGTGTATTTTGAGCGTCCCATTTGAGGCATCAATGATGGCATCACTATTCAGTGTTGGTAACCCAGTTGTGGGGTCAATCGGCGCCCCTGTGATCCCGGTAGTCTTACCACCTACAACAGAAAATATATTGGCATCAATGGTAATGTCGCCCGTCGCTTTCACCAGCAAATCATTGTTTGCCGTTGCCACATAATTCGGGCCGCTAACTCCGCCACTAAACGTCACGTTATTGGCAAGATTAAGGTTGATGTTATGCCCCTTCAAACTTCCAGGCCCTTCAATGACGATATTCCCGATCGTTGACAACGAGATATCTCCAGCGCCTGCATTAATATTCAATGACGCAGGGGAACTCAGCGACAAGGTACTCAAGAGAATCTGCCATTGAGAACTGAAGTTAATACCACCGCCAGCCGCCTGTACCACGGCGAATCCATTAAAATCAAAAAAGGTCAATTGACCAGTTCCGTTAGCCGTATCTGCAGCATTGCGGGAAAGGAAGTCTATGG
>JANYIK010000118.1 GCA_025362115.1 Methylophilaceae bacterium | reverse complement strand
ACTCTCAGCCAAAGCCGCGATATAGGCGGGATGGTCGTGATAGCTGCGGACGGTTCTGATTTCCGGCATATTGCGGGAATGCAGCAAACTATTCCACACGGCATCGAAGGCGGAAGCCGTGCTGCTGGCGGCGTATTGCGGATACATCGGTATCACCAGAATTTTGGTGCAGTTTTGCGCCTTTAGTTTTGCAATCGCCGAGGCAATAGAAGGGTTGCCGTAACTCATACCGCATTCCACCGCAAAGGGGCATTGAATGCGGCTTGCTAGTACTGTTTGCAGTGCTACGGCTTGCGCTTGAGTATGCACCAGTAGTGGCGAGCCATGTGCAGTCCAAATCAGCGCGTATTTTGCAGCCGACTTACGCGGACGCACGTTGAGGATAATCAGATTCAAAATGCACCACCAGATGATGCGCGGTATCTCCACCACACGGCGGTCACTCAAGAATTGTTTCAGATAGCGATGCACGGCCGACAGCGTAGGGGCGTCGGGTGTACCAAGATTGGCCAGCAGAATGCCAACTTTAGGTAAGGTGCCGTGGGTATAGGGTGGTTCAGGAGTATAAAAAGACATCAAGGAACCTCTGATTAAGTCTCACATGACCGCGACAACGGCTTCGCGGGATGAGATGCAAGGAAGGCGACGACACAAATGGCCATTCCCTTTGTTAGGAGTCTGACACCGCAGATCGCCCGCAAAGCCTTGTCCCGAAGAGTTGCTATCAAAAATGAGCGCTCGCGGCGTTGCACTCCTTGGCTTCGTAGAATCACTACGACCTGCGTCGTACGCCTAGCGATCATCTCATTTTTGATAGCAACGCGGTTCATGGCAGACTTAATCAGAGGTTCCTTAGTGTGTGGATAAGGCGCTGGAAAGTAACCGTGCGGTGATGTCCACAATCGGAATCACGCGCTCATAGGCCATACGCGTGGGACCTATTACGCCCAGCGTGCCGACCACTTGGCCGTCTACCTCGTAGGGAGCGGTCACCATGCTGCATTCGTCCAATGGCAAAAAACCGGATTCGCCACCTATGAACAAATGTACACCCTCGGCGCGACGGCTAGTGTCTAACAGTTGTAGCAAAGCGCTCCGCCGTTCAAAGGCTTCAAATAATTTATGCAGGGAGGCAACATTGGTGGAAAGGTCGTCCACACGCAGCAAGTTGCGCTCGCCCGCCATCACCAGCCCGTCGTTACTGGCTTCCATGGCGTGACTGCTGGCTTCTAGCGCGGCAGACATGAGCTTGGTCACGTCATTTTGCATGTTGCTTAATTCCGCATGTAGTTTTTTGTGTGCCGCCTCAAAAGTGCAACCGGTGTAATGCTGGTTGAAGAAATTAGCGGCTTCGACCAGCTCTGAGGCCGAGTAGGCCTTCTCGGTAACGATAATACGGTTTTGCACATTGCCATCAGTGGTGACGATGATGACCAGAATGCGCCTGTCCGACAAAGGCAAAAATTCCAGCTGGCGAAATTCTACCGAATTACGCTTGGGTAACATCACCAATCCGGCAAATTGGGTGAGGCTAGACAGCATATGGGCTGCGGAGGTGATGAGCTGTTGAGGATCAGGTGAGGACAATTCGCTTTGCAAGCGAGCGATCTCCAGTTGTTGCAGCGGTTGTACCTTGAGCAGCGTATCTACAAAAAAGCGATATCCTTGTGGCGTTGGTACGCGCCCAGCAGAAGTATGAGGGCTGGCGACAAAGCCCAGTTCTTCCAGATCCGACATCACATTACGGATGGTAGCCGGCGATAAATCAAGGCCAGAGCGCTTGGAAAGCGTGCGCGACCCCACTGGCTGACCATCACTGATGTAATGTTCGACCAAGGTTTTTAATAGTACTTGCGCGCGTTGTTCCATAACTTGCGCTGATTCTACTTCGGTAAGCGGCCTTGCGCCATAGAGCAGGGAAATGGATTTTTATAAGTCGCCTATGGTTTAATGCGTTTATGAGTTTTCCATTCAAAACCGTGGCCTTAATTGGCAAACATAATAGCCCTGAAATCCGTGACCAAATGCTGGTCTTGGTGCAGTTTTTGACTGCACGCAAACTGGGTATCGTGGTGGAAGCATACACCGCCGAACGCTTGGATATTCAAGGTTACCCGACGCAAGCGCTGAAAACGATGGGTGGCGATATTGACCTCGCCATCGTGGTGGGCGGTGACGGCACGATACTCACCGCCGGACGTGGGTTGATGGGGTCGGGTGTTCCGCTGGTGGGCATCAATCGCGGCAAATTCGGCTTTTTGACGGATATTTCTTCGGACGACATGTTGCCCGCGATGGAAAAGATACTCTCTGGGGAATACACGCTGGAACAGCGCATTATGCTGTGTGTGCATATTGAGCGTGATGGTAAGTTGCTCAGCAAAGGCCGTGCGTTTAACGATGTGGTGGTGAGCAAGGGCGACACTTCACGGTTGATTGAATTGACCTTGGCGGTGGACGGCCAAGTGCTGAACCGACAACGCTCGGACGGCATGATAGTCGCCACACCTAGTGGTACGACGGCCTATGCCTTGTCGGCTGGCGGTCCGGTGCTGCATCCGTCGCTGGATGCTATTGCCATTGTGCCGATTTGCCCGCACACCTTCACCAATCGCCCCATCACCATCAGCAGCGCCAGCCAGATTGAAATCACCTATGTGCATGGCGAGGATGCCAAAGTCCATGTGGATGGCTTGCCGCACGTAGCACTGTCCTTAGGCGACAAAGTGCAGGTGAAACGCGACGAGCGCACCGTCACCTTGCTGCATCCAAAAGGGCATAGCCATTACGAGGTGTTGCGGCAGAAACTGCATTGGGGTTGAAAGCGGAGAAGGGTGAAGAGGGAAAGGTGAAGAGTCACTCTGGTTTTTGTTTTTATCTGCGTCTAAAAATTTAAGGTTAATCTTGTTACGTTCGCTTTCCATTAAAGATTTCGTCATCGTTGACCAGTTAGAACTGGAATTCTCGACTGGACTGACGGTGTTGACTGGCGAAACCGGCGCGGGCAAATCTATCCTCATAGATGCGCTGTCGTTGGCCTTGGGCGAACGTGGCGAATCCGGTGTTGTTCGAGCCAATTGCGAAAAAGCCGATATCAGCGCCGAGTTTGACGTAAGCGCCTTACCCGAATTAAAAGCCTGGTTAGAAGATGGCGAACTGGCGGACGGCAATGCCTGCCTGTTGCGCCGCGTCATTTATACCGATGGCCGCAGCCGTGGTTTCATCAACGGCGCTAGCGCTACCATGCAGCAGTTGCGCGAGGCGGGCGATTTGCTGGTGGATATTTATAGCCAGCACGCGCATCATTCCTTGCTCAAAACCGTCAGCCAACGCGCTTTGCTGGATGATTTTGCCGGCGCGACCACCCTCTCAATTCAAGTTTCCAATTCGCACAAACAATGGCGCGCCCTTTATGA
>JANYIK010000106.1 GCA_025362115.1 Methylophilaceae bacterium | reverse complement strand
TTTGAGCTTTTGCGCCCGGCGCACAAAGCGCTTGTCGTCAAAGCTCATAAATGCTTCACAGCGGCCAGAAAGCGCCCAATGCAGCGCATCGGCGAATTCCAGCCCATCCTCGTGGGCAACCAACGCGGCGTTCAACGCTGCGGCCTCATGCATGACCACGCCGGGCATTTGCAGCAGGCTCTGAAATGCCTCGATGATCGCTGGTGACGGGACATCGCGCCCTTTAAGCACCCAGTAGATTTCCAAAACTACAGACACGGGAATGAACACTTCTTCATTTTGCATCAGGTCTCTTGCCAGCGGCGATTGCACCGGGTCGTCATTCATCAACACCCGTAACAGAATGTTGCTATCTATGCCGCGCACTATGGCTCTCGGTTTGCGGCTAGGCTGGCCGCATCAATTTCATCATCGGTGATTTTGCTGCCCTGCGAATAGCGGGAAAGCAGGCCAAACACGTCCTGAATCTTTTTCGAGCCTCGCGCCAATGGCCGAATGACGGCGGATGCGCCATCCAGATTGATTTCCACGGAATCACCATCACCGACACCCAAGGCATCCCGAATCTCCTTGGGGATCACCAAACGCCCCTTGCTTGCAATAACGGTTTGCATAATTAGGCCACCTCCTTTTCATAGCATCATAACAAAATTCCCACTGGGTGGGAATTTTTAGGTATTGCACATGTGAAGAATTTCACACCCTCACATATTGCGCAGTGCTATAGTGAAAAAATAGGAATCCTATCCGCTGCTTCGGTTGGGATTTCGCCACCATCAGGCAACGGGAAGGCATTGCGATGGAACGATTAAACAACATTTCCAAGGACCACATCAAGTGGGGGTTATCGTTGATCCTCATTGTTTCTTTTGCATGGGCGCATGCGGCTGGTAGCCGCAGCCTAGAAGCGGACATAGCGCAGGCATCATCGGCCAATGAAAAGCGCGTAGCTTTGGTGATCGGTAACAGCAACTACCAAGCTGCTCCCCTCGCCAATCCCGTGAATGATGCCAAAGCGATGGCAGACAAGTTGAGGGGTCTTGGCTTTGATGTGGTCGAGATGGAGAATATCACTCAGAAGCAGATTGGAACGGTGCTGCGTACCTTCCGATCCAAATTGACTCCCGGAGCAGTGGCATTGTTTTTTTATGCGGGGCATGGCTTGCAGATCAAGGGGGAGAATTACTTGCCTGCCGTGGATGCCGAGATCAACGCAGAAGAAGACGTGCCGAACCAGAGCTTGGCTATGCGGCAAGTGATGGATGTGCTGGATACCGCCAAGACCCGGTTGAACCTCGTGTTTCTCGATGCCTGCCGCAACAACCCCTATTCGAGGAGCTTCCGTGATGCCTCCGGAGGCCTTGCGAAGATTACGGCACCTTCTGGTACGCTGATTTCATTTGCTACCAGACCAGGTAACACGGCTTCCGATGGTACGCGCAAGAACGGTCTTTACACTGAGAATCTGCTAGCACGCATGGATGAACCCGGGATTCCAGTCGAAGTGGTGTTGAAGCGGGTCAACTCTGATGTCAAGAATGCCTCAAAAGGCAAGCAGGAGCCCTGGACAGAGGGGAGCATTGAAGGCGACTTTTATTTCCGTATCGAGATTGTGGTTCCCCAGCCAGTCGTAGTGGAAAAACCTGTCAAGCAAGACAGTGACGCGCTTGAAATCTCCTATTGGGAATCTATCAAATCCAGTACCGACAAGACGGACTTTATGCTCTATCTGGAACAGTTCCCCAATGGCAAATTTGCAGGCCTTGCCAAAAACCGGATGAAGAATCTGGATGCGGCTGAAGCCACGAAGGTGAAAGCAGAACAGGATGCATTGGCCAAAGCAGATGCCGCTTCCAAGAAAGCGGCCAAGGCAAAAACACAGACAGAAGCCCAACAGCGGGTGACACAAGAAAATTTAGCTGCTGAAAAGGCACGGTCTGCGTCAACTAAGCCGGTGCAAGTGGCGACCGCAGTACCCAGTACCCAGGTGATAGAAAATGGTCAAAGCCCAAGTCAGGGCGATAAAAAATACTGGAATTATGCCTATAGCTCCAACTCAAGAGGTAAGCACGGGGAGATTTCGTTTGAGGTTCAAAACGAGAGCGCCAAATCGGTTGAAGAATTGAT
>JANYIK010000101.1 GCA_025362115.1 Methylophilaceae bacterium | reverse complement strand
AGCGAAATTTCACCGCAAGAGTTGGGCGCTTTGATGGCGGCGGGTCGCTCTCTTGGTGCGGCCATTCAGCGTGAACTTGCAGGGGCAAGGCTGAATCAGGCCATGATTGCATTTGAAAGTGCCGCTGAGGGCATCGTCATTACTGATGCCGAGGCGCGCATTATCGCCATCAACAAAGGCTACGCTGACATTACAGGCTACAGAGAAGACGAAGTGCGTGGGCAGCTTGTTCACCAGTTGAATCCATCAACGATGGATGCGGAGCAGTTACAGCAGATACATGAAGCCCTTGTAACGCAAGGACGTTGGAAAGGTGAATATACTAATGTCCGCAAGGATGGGGAGTTTTACCCAGAAAACGCTGCATTGACCGTGGTGAAGGACGACGACGGCAATGTTGTCAATTACGTGGTGGTGTTTTCTGATATTTCTGATACCAAGCGTGTACAAACAGCCTTGCATGAAATGGTCAACCACGACGCCTTGACAGGCTTGCCTAACCGCCGCTTGTTGGATGAACTTACTGGTCACGCCCTGCGTCGTGCCGAGCGTGAAAAAACCAGCGTGGCGATACTGTTTATTGATCTCGATAGGTTCAAAGTCATCAACGATACTTTGGGGCATCAGGTCGGCGATAAACTACTGATAGAAGTGTCTGAGCGCTTACGTGATGTGATGCGTGACAGCGACACCGTGGCACGACTAGGCGGTGACGAGTTCATGGTGATGATGGACAGCTTGCGTGATGTGGAAGATGCATCGCGCGTGGCAAAAAAGATCGTGACCACCTTGCAGAACCAGTTCTTGATTGATGGCAAAGACGTCTACATCGGTGCTAGTGTGGGCATTAGCGTATTTCCTGGCGATGGCATTGATGTTGATGAGCTAATCAAGGCCGCCGACATTGCCATGTATAAGGTGAAGAGCGAAGGCAAGAATAACTATCGCTTTTATTCGTCGGATCTGAGTGACAACGCGGTTGAGCGTTTCAATATGGAATCCCAGTTGCGGCGCGCCTTGGAGCGTAATCAGTTTGAGGTTTTTTATCAACCGCAAGTCTCACTCAAAACCCGGCGCATTATCGGCGCTGAAGCCTTGGTACGCTGGCGACATCCAGAGTTAGGTCTGGTGCCGCCCTCTAAGTTTATTCCGGTGGCAGAAGAGGCTGGCCTGGTGGTGCAGATAGGCGAATGGGTGTTGCGTGAATCGGCGCGCCAAATGGCAGAGTGGGTAGAACAGGGATTGGAGTTGCAATCGGTCTCAGTCAACGTGTCTGGGGTGCAAGTGCAGCGTTCTAACTTTGCCGATACAGTGTATGGCATCTTGGTGGAAACCGGTTGTGATCCTGCGTTGTTGGAGTTGGAAATTACCGAAAGCGTGGTGATGAATAATACCGAATACGTCATCAGCGTATTTGCGCGTATCAAAGAGCCAGGAGTCAGACTCGCCATTGACGACTTTGGCACCGGTTATTCGTCGCTGTCTTACCTGAAGCGACTGCCACTAGATAAACTCAAGATTGACCAATCGTTCGTGCGCGATCTCACCCACGACCCTGACGACAAAGCGATTGCGGGTGCAGTGATCGCTTTGGCACGCAGTTTAGGTCTCAAGGTGATTGCAGAAGGGGTGGAAACCCAAGATCAAGTGGATATATTGATAGAGATGGGCTGTGACGACGTGCAAGGCTATTTTTACGGAAAGCCGGTTCCGGCTTTGCAGTTTGCGGCGGTGCTAATGAAAGACAAGCAAGAACATGATCGTCGGAAATAGCTGTGGCAGATAATTCAGAACAGGTTTTTACCACGCCCGCCCAGTTGTGTGTGGGGCTGTATGTGCATCTGGATTTATCCTGGATGCAGCATCCTTTTCCGCGTAGCAATTTCAAGATTAAAGACCAGGCGCAAATTAAGACCATTCAGGATATTGGGTTGCAACGCGTGCGTTATGACCCCTTGCGTAGCGATTGTGAACCGCTGTCCATCGAAGCCTCGAAGGCTATTCCTGCCGCAATGCCTAGTTTGCCGTCGCAAGAAGAGTACCGGTTAGATCGTGCAAAACAGCTTCATCAAGTCATCAATCAGTGCGAAAGAGATTTTGTCAAAGCCACCGGCACAGCGCGGCAGGCCTTACGCAATGCTGCTAGTAATCCGCGTGCCGCCGCCGTGGAAGCAGAAGATTTCGTCAACAACATGGTGGATTCGGTACTCACCGAGGGAGATGTTATCATTCAAGCCATGGATGGTAGCCGCTTGGGCGATGACACCTATTTTCACCCCCTGAATGTAACGGTGCTGGCCTTGATGTTGGCCAAGTCTTTGGATATCACTGCACAGGAGGCAAATTATCTCGGCATGGCGGCGCTGTTTCATGACGTAGGTAAGGCGCAAATACCGGATACTGTCCTCATGAATGACGGTGAGTTGACCAAGGCCGAGCAGTCTTTAATGCTGCAGCACGTTGAGTTTAGCGCCAATTTGGCGCGTGAGGCGGGGTTGCCGGAGCGCGTGATACAAATCATCATGCAGCACCATGAGCGTGCGGATGGCTCAGGTTATCCGGCGGGCTTGAAGGGGAATGGCATAGACCCGTTGGCGCGGCTCCTTACTCTGGTGAATGCCTATGATGGTTTGTGTAACACCATCAATCCCATGGAAGCAATGACACCCTATGGTGCACTGTCATATTTGTTTGCCAGCGAGCGTAAAAAATTTGATGCTGCCATGCTCAATCTGTTTATCAAGTCGCTGGGGGTTTATCCGCCAGGCAGCATCGTATTGCTCAATGATGGTGTGTACGGCATCGTAGTGTCGGTAAATCCACAAAAACTGTTACGGCCTTTTATTATGGTACACGACAGACGTGTGGAGCGTGATACGCCGCATATTCTAGACTTGGGGGAAAACAATGAAACCAGTATCAGCAAGTGTTTACGTGCAGATCAATTGCCTAAAGATGTGTCAGAATATCTGCAATGTCGCCAGAAACTCAGCTATTATTTCAGGAATGAATCTAATGCTGGAGAAGCACTTACCGCTTGATTGAAAGTGATCTGAACAGAGTAGAAGTAGTGCTAATGCTCAATAATTAAGAAGACGTGAAGACGTAATGTAAAAAAGACACAGACAAAGTACCCATATATTAATAAGAATAAGAACGTTATGACAGATCACGAACCACAATTCATCTCTCCTTCGCAATTATGCGTTGGGCTCTACGTCCACCTAGATGTGACTTGGATACGGCATCCCTTTGCCTTGAGTCACTTCAAGATTAAAGACGAGGCGCAGATACACACCATACGAGCGTTGGGCCTAGAGCAAATACGTTACGACCCATTGCGTAGTGATTGTTTGCCACTTCCTTTGGAGTCTGCTTCGCATAATGTTCAACCTGCGCCACCGGAAAATATTATCAGAGTTGCTTTTCCTTCAGAGCCAGCGCAACGAAGGTATCAGGCGATTCTGGAATGCGAACAGCAATTTGCCCGTGCCACTACGGAAGCTCATCTCGCTTTGAACAAGGTGGTAAATAAACCGCAGGATGGGATGTTGGTGGCAGAGAGGCTGATTAATGGCATGGTGGATCAAGTTTTTCTGGATGGAAATGCGATTATTCAAGTCATGGATAGCTGGCGTCTGGGAGAAGATACCTTTTGCCACCCGCTGAACGTTACGGTGCTGTGCCTGATGATGGCAAAAGCACTCAAATTATCGGTGGGGGATGCGCGTTGTTTAGGGATGGCGGCGTTATTTCACGACATTGGTAAGGCGGAAATTCCCAGTAGTGTATTGATGAATGATAGCAACCTGAATCATGCTGAATTATCGCTGTTGCAGCAACATGCAGAGTACGGTGCAAGCATCATAAAAAATGCCGGAAAAAATGCAACATCGGAACGCATCGCCAATTTGATTGCCCAGCACCATGAATGTTTTGACGGTTCTGGTTATCCAGCAGGATTAAAGGGTGAAGCTTTGGACCCACTCACCCCCATCTTATCTCTAGTGAACGCCTACGATAATCTATGCAGTTGCGCCAAAAACTCCAAACCGTTGACTCCATACGGGGCGTTGTCATATCTATTTGCCAGCGAGCGAAAAAAATATGACCGCACCATGCTTAACCTGTTCATAAAATTGCTGGGTATTTATCCTCCTGGCAGTGTGGTGCAGCTGAGCGATGGTGCGTATGGCATTGTGGTGTCAGCCAATCCGCAACAATTGATGCGTCCGTTGGTGATGCTGCATGATAAGAAGGTGGAGCGTGAGATCCCTATTTTTCTTGATCTCGGTGAAGATGAAGATACCGACATCAGTCAATGTTTATTGGCCGACCAGTTGCCCAAAGAGGTGGCGGAATATCTGCAATGTCGCCAGAAATTGAGCTATTACTTCAGAGTTGAATCAAGCACGGAGCATCCGACTAACGCTTGATTTTTGCAGTATCTCCCTCATCTAGGTATTCACTAGATTATTGGGGAGCTTCCAATGCGTTTTGACAAATTAACTACAAAATTCCAGCAAGCCTTAAGTGATGCGCAAAGTATGGCGGTGGGCGGCGATAATGCTTTTATCGAAGCGCAACATTTACTACTTGCGTTGCTAGATCAAGAAGATGGCGGCGTTTCGTCGTTGCTGCAACGTGCTGGAGTCAACTTAAACCCTCTTAAGACGGACTTGCAGCAAACCCTAGAGCGATTACCAAAAATCGAAGGTAATGCAGGCGAAGTCAGTATCTCGCGTGACCTTAACAACTTGCTGAATATCACCGATAAAGCCGCACAGAAACATGATGACCAATTCATTGCATCGGAAATGTTTTTATTGGCGTTGTCTGAAGACAAAGGCGAAACAGGTCGTCTACTGAAAACGCATGGACTTAATAAAAAAGCTTTAGAACAAGCCATTGCAGCCGTACGCGGGGGTGATGCGGTCAATGATCAAGACGCGGAAGGTAACCGCGAGGCTCTTAATAAATACACGATAGACTTAACCGAACGCGCAAGGCTGGGCAAGCTAGATCCTGTCATTGGTCGTGATGATGAAATCCGCCGTGCGATTCAGGTGTTACAACGCCGCACCAAAAACAATCCGGTATTGATAGGTGAGCCAGGTGTCGGTAAGACCGCGATAGTAGAAGGATTGGCGCAGCGTATTGTGAATGGAGAAGTGCCTGAAACATTAAAAAATAAGCGCGTGTTGTCGCTGGATATGGCGGCATTGCTGGCGGGCGCTAAATACCGTGGCGAGTTTGAAGAGCGCTTAAAAGCGGTGTTGAAAGAACTGGCAAGTGACGAAGGCCAGACCATCGTGTTTATTGATGAGATTCACACCATGGTGGGCGCTGGCAAGGCCGAAGGGGCGATGGATGCGGGTAATATGTTGAAGCCCGCCTTGGCGCGTGGCGAGCTGCACTGCGTTGGCGCGACCACGCTGGATGAATATCGCAAATACATCGAAAAAGATGGCGCACTGGATAGACGTTTTCAAAAAGTGCTGGTGGATGAACCCAGCGTAGAAGCCACCATTGCTATATTGCGCGGCTTGCAAGAAAAGTACGAACTGCATCACGGCGTGGATATTACAGATCCCGCAATTGTCGCTGCGGCGGAATTAAGTCACCGCTACATCACTGACCGTTTTTTACCCGACAAAGCGATTGATTTGATTGACGAGGCTGCCTCGCGTATTCGCATGGAGATTGATTCCAAGCCAGAAGTGCTGGATAAGCTGGAGCGCAGGCTGATACAACTCAAAATCGAACGCGAAGCGGTCAAACGCGAAAAAGATGCCGCAAGCCGCAAGCGGTTGGAATTGATTGAAGAAGAAACTGCCAGTTTGGAGCGTGAATACGCTGATTTGGAAGAAATATGGAAGGCGGAAAAAGCGCAAGTGCAAGGCGGGGTGCATATCAAGGAAGAAATCGAAAAGCTCAAGCTGCAAATGAGCGAGCTGCAGCGTATTGGACAATATGACAAGCTTGCCGAAATCCAATACGGCAAGTTGCCACAACTAGAGGCACAACTCAAACAAGCCGAGGCCGCGGAAGGTGCTGCACCCAAGCACAAATTGCTCCGCACGCAAGTGGGGGCCGAGGAAATCGCTGAAGTGGTGAGCCGCGCAACGGGGATTCCCGTGTCAAAAATGATGCAAGGTGAGCGCGAAAAACTGCTGCAAATGGAAGATAAGCTGCATGAGCGTGTAGTAGGACAGGACGAAGCGGTGAGGCTGGTGAGTGACGCGATTCGCCGTTCGCGCTCGGGTTTATCCGATCCCAATCGGCCTTACGGTTCATTCCTATTTTTGGGGCCTACGGGCGTGGGCAAAACTGAACTTTGTAAAGCGCTGGCTGGATTTCTGTTCGACAGCACCGAGCAACTCATCCGCATAGACATGAGCGAGTTCATGGAAAAGCACTCCGTGGCACGCTTAATTGGCGCGCCTCCTGGTTATGTTGGCTATGAAGAAGGCGGCACGCTGACTGAGGCTGTGCGTCGCAGACCGTACTCCGTCATCCTGCTAGACGAGATTGAAAAAGCCCATCCTGATGTGTTCAATGTGCTGCTACAAGTGCTGGATGATGGCCGACTCACCGATGGGCAAGGTCGCACCGTGGATTTCAAAAATACCGTTATCATCATGACCTCCAATCTTGGCAGTCAGATGATCCAACAAATGAGTGGTGACGATTATCAGATCATCAAGTTGGCGGTGATGGGTGAAGTGAAAAGTCATTTCCGCCCAGAATTTATCAACCGTATTGATGAGATGGTGGTGTTCCATGCGCTTGGCGAAGAACACATCAAATCCATCGCTCAGATTCAGTTGCAGAATCTGGCGCAGCGTTTGACGCAAATGGATATGACATTACAGGTGAGCGACAGTGCTTTAAGCGAAATTGCCAGCGCAGGTTTTGACCCTGTATATGGGGCAAGGCCGCTTAAACGCGCGATTCAGGCGGAGATAGAAAATCCGTTGGCGAAAGAGATTTTGCAGGGGAATTTTGCTGTAAAAGATACCATCAAGGTGGAATTTGACGGAGGGCGTATGGTGTTCAGTAAAGCCTGATATGGCGGTGTGAGCTTGCCCCTGTTTTTCGGATACCAAGCATAGCGTCTATGCTGCCAGTTTCTGCTGAGTAAGCCAAGCGGCATAATACTCGGCCGGACTGACATATTCCAACGTGGAGTGGCGGCGTCTCTGGTTATAAAATCCCGTAATCGAAGATGTCCCGCTTGGCTTCTTCTCTGGTGCCGTAGCGTTGATGATGCACGCGCTCGTTCTTCAAGCTATTGAAGAAGCTTTCCATGGCAGCGTTATGCGAGCTTTGAGCTTCGCTCAAATGCCTGCGTAAAGCATATTCCCGGCAATTGCCCTTACGACTCATTGATGCAGTCATGCCGTATTCCTTCAGCACCTGCCATACTCTCGGCCAGCCATAAGCATCTTTGATCTTGACATGCAGCGCCTTGATCAGCGTCAGCAACTGCGTATCGGTTAGCCGTTTGCTGGCTTCACAGCGATGTCTCGGTATCTTGAACATCTCGTATTACCTCCATAGCTCATTATCTCAAGCTATCTCGGTATCCGAAATTCGGGGGCAAGCTCAGTGATATAAATAGCCTAGTTTGGGAGAATAAGGTCGCGCTTGGCTGCCAACTTGCGTAATTGCACAGCGTAGGCGTGGCGTGCCATAAGTCGCCGGTCGGTGAGGATGATTTCCAAAGTTTCACCCAACAGCATCACGATACCCAGAATAGGCAAAGTTAGCATGAGCCCCGAAACGCCGGCGATAGTGCCACCTACAAACAGCATCAGGATGGAGAGCAAAGGGTGCAGATTCAGGCTCTTGCCCACCACTGCGGGAATGAACACAAAGTCATCCAGCAAGCGTATCGCCCCGAATAGAATAGCTACGTTGTAGGCCATGCCTACGTCACCGGGAAAATCCGTGCCAGATACAAGGAGTGCCAGTACAAGCCCTATCAACGGACCCACGTAAGGGACTTGGCTTAAAATTCCCGCGGCTACACCCAGAAAAATGGGGGCAGGGAAACCTAACATCCAAAAGCTAGCGATCAGCATTAACGTGTCAAGGGCAGCCAACTTTATCAACCCGACAAAATAGAGTCGCGCCGCCCGGTCTATAGCATGGCTGAGGAACAGAATTTTTTCAAAGAAAGCATTGGGTACGGCCTGCCCTAAAAACTGTCGGAAATGATTGCTTTCTTTTAGCAAAAAATAAGATACCAGCGGAACCAGTAGAAGCGACGGTAGCCAAGCAGCGATAGTGAATATCAGCGTGCCTAAGTAACGTTGGGCGAAGTTATCTTGCAGTGAAGTCACGCTGACTCGCATAGAGTCGGCCATATGCGCATTGCGTGCAAAGCTGAATTGCTGCTCAAAGTTCTTGACTATGCTGTCTACCAGCGAGTATCCACCAGCCATGTAGCGTGACATGGTGTCCTGCCAGCCATCAATATGTGACAGCACCATGGGATATAAAAACAGCAGCACGTTGATAGTGACTAGAAAGAAAATGCCGGAAAGTGTGGTGGCGGCAAAATTATGTGTATGGCCAGAGAGCACCATCTTTTTGGCGAACGGGTCAAGCAGATAATAAAGCACTAGTGCGAGGAAAAACGGCACGACGAGCCACAGGATTTTTTGCAGCAAAAATAACAGAACGCAGGTGGTGGCAATGATGCCACACCAAGTAATTGGGCCGGGGGATGAGCTGTCTTTTTCCATCAGAGTACGTAGCGGTGTATCGCCTCGCGCAAGCGTTTGCCGATATGGCGTGATAGTTGCAACGAGATTTTAGAAGCCACCGTGACATGGGTTTCCAGCAGGGTCAAGAAGTCTTCACGGAATAACACACCGATAGTGCAGTCTTCTGCCGCACGAACTTGTGCGCTGCGTGGTGAGTTATCTAGTAGTGCCAATTCGCCAAAAAACTGACCGTTAGGTAATTCGGCGATAGCGCCGTCTACTGGTCTGCCCTGACGGCAGATGAGTACCTTGCCTGAAAACAAAAAATATATGGCTTGGCCTTCTTCACCTTCGTCAAATACGATCTCGTCTTTGACGTATTCGCGCTCATGCAGCAATTCGTGAATGATACCGAGTTCGCGGTGCGTCAAGTCAGCGAATAGCGGAACTTCTCTGAGTTTGGAAAAATGTGGTGAGACGTTTTTTTTGAGTAGCAGCTTGAACATGTTGTAATTTTAGTGTGAGTAATCAGCGCTATGGTAATCTGAAACTTCAATAAAGACACTATTCAATTAAGGGCATTATGAATCCTGATTTTTGGCTCAACAAATGGGAAAAAGGTGAGACAGGTTTTCACAGTAACGAATCCCACCCATTTTTAACTGAATTCTGGCTGCAAGTTCCCGCCTGCCAGCGAGTATTCGTGCCGCTATGCGGTAAAAGCTTGGATATGCTTTGGCTGCGAAGCCAAGGTCTAGCGGTGCTGGGAGTGGAATTAAGTGAGAGGGCGGTAAAAGATTTTTTTCAGTCTGCGAATCTACAGCCAGAAATAAGCCGACACGGCGCGTTGCAAATCTGGAGAAGTGATGACATCGAGATTTTATGCGGTGATTTTTTCGCGCTGACTGTTGCTGATCTAGGTGGTTGCGATGTCATCTATGATCGCGCCGCCTTGATTGCACTTCCACCGCCACTGCGTTTGCGTTATGCCCAGACCATCAAGTATTTTTTTCCTCAAGGCACAAAGATGTTGCTGGTCACTTTAGACTATCCGCAGTCTGAAATGGACGGCCCGCCTTTTTCTGTGGGCGAGGAAGCGGTGCGTGCACTATACCAAGGTGCGAATATTGAGCAGCTAGCTAGTCGGGATGTGTTGCCAGACAATCAGCGCTTTAGCCAGCGCGGGGTCAGTCGATTATTTGAAGATGCCTACTTGGTCACTTTATGAAACAGCTTACTCATATACTCACCCGCAAAACCCAAGGTCGCCGCATCTACGACCTTACCGCTGAAGTCAAGCAGTGGGTCGAAGGCATCGCAATGACTACCGGATTACTTACGCTTTACATTCAGCACACCTCCGCCAGTTTGTTGATCAACGAGAATTACGACCCCGACGTGACCGATGACCTGGAGCGTTTTTTTGATCGCTTAGTGCCGGATGGCGATCCGCTATTTGTACACACTGCCGAAGGCGAAGACGACATGCCTGCACATGCGCGAACAGCGCTGACAGCGGTGAATCTGGCGATTCCGCTGATGGATGGCAAGCTGGCTTTAGGGACGTGGCAAGGCATATTTCTGTTTGAGCATCGGCACATAGCAGCCAC
>JANYIK010000152.1 GCA_025362115.1 Methylophilaceae bacterium | reverse complement strand
GTATTGTTTTTTGCCCTTGGCCAAGCCTATCTGGATCTTGATGCGGCCTTTTGAGTAGTGCACATCCAGCGGCACCAAGGTGTATCCGGCACGCTCTACTTGGCCGATGAGTTTGGCGATCTGCTCGCTGTGCAACAACAGTTTGCGTGTCCTAGTCGCATCAGGACGCACGTGCGTAGAGGCTGATCCCAGCGCGGTGATGTGGCAGCCGATGATAAATATCTCACCGCGCTGGATCACTACGTAGGCTTCCTTGACGTTAACCTTTCCTTCGCGGATGGCTTTGACTTCCCAGCCTTCCAGCACCACGCCAGCCTCGAATTGTTCTTCGATGAAGTAGTCGTGGAAGGCCTTTTTGTTGTTCGCAATACTCATAAAAATCCAATCTTCGTCGCTATGCGGCGTTGCTCGCAAAAAATAGCTCCTTACATATTCGACATATGCCGCGTCGCAATTTCTTTGCGCGCGTCTTGCCTAGCTTGGAAGCTTGAATTTTTCGGGAAACTTTGTGTGTTTGGCTTAAAATTAGCCCTAATTTTACAGCATCCAGTCCACACACATGGCGCAAGTCGAAAAAACCGTGCTCGTCCCCTATTCCGCCGAACAAATGTTTGGTTTGGTAGATGCGGTTGAGCGCTACCCTGAATTCCTGCCCTGGTGCGGCGGGGTGGATCTGCAACATCGCAGCGAATCCAGCACCTCGGCCACGCTGCACATCAACTACCACGGCTTAAAGCAGAATTTCACTACCGAAAACAGCAAACAGCCCTATACCCGCATGGATATTGCCTTGGTGGACGGACCTTTCCAATCTTTACATGGGCATTGGCAGTTCGTTGCGCTATCGGAGACTGCCTGCAAAGTAGAGTTCAGGTTAAACTACGAGTTCGCCAGTAGTACCTTAGAAAAAATTATCGCGCCCGTATTCAGCCATATCGCCAATACCTTTGTAGACGGCTTTGTGACGCGGGCTGAGAAGACCTATGGAAGCTATGATACATATTGAAGTCGCCTACGCCCTGCCCGCCGAGCAAGTATTGCTGGCGCTGGAAGTCGCCGAGAACACCACTGCCGAGGGCGCCATTCAGGCTTCTGGTATCTTGAAGAAATTTCCCGATATTGATCTCACCACCAGCAAGATCGGCATCTTCGGCAAACATATCAAAATGGATACCGTACTACGTAACAAGGACCGCGTGGAAATCTACCGTCCATTGATCGCCGACCCCAAGGAGGTTCGACGTCAGCGCGCAGCCGAGGGCAAGGTGATGAAAAAAGGCGGTGGCGACGTCGAAGTGGCTTAAATTAACTTTCTGTAATTTACCAGTCACCCCGCAGTCTGTATAATCTCGTTTTGTCACGAAGGATTTTCTTATGCGTCTGCTAGAAAAAGCACTCACCTTTGACGATGTGCTGCTGGTTCCCGCACATTCCGACATTCTCCCGCGTGATGTGAGCCTCGCCACTCGTTTAACTCGCACCATTTCGCTCAACATTCCACTGATTTCCGCCGCGATGGATACCGTCACTGAAGCGCCTTTGGCGATTGCACTGGCGCAAGAGGGTGGCATCGGCATCATCCACAAGAACATGACCGCCGTGCAGCAAGCGGCGCATGTGGCAAGGGTCAAGCGTTTTGAATCGGGCGTCGTCAACGACCCCATCACCATCCCGCCCAGCATGACGGTGCGCGAAGTGATGGCGCTCACCCGCCAACACAAGATTTCCGGCCTACCGGTGGTAGACGGCAAGCGCGTGGTAGGTATCGTCACTAATCGCGATCTGCGCTTTGAAACCAATCTGGATCAACCTATCAGCAACATCATGACCCCAAAGGATAGACTCATCACTGTGCGTGAAGGCACCAGCATCGAGAAAGCGACACAATTGCTGCACAAGCACCGTCTGGAGCGGGTACTGGTCATCAATGGCGAATTCGAGTTAAAAGGTCTCATCACCGTTAAAGACATACAAAAATCCTCCGACCATCCGCTCGCCTGCAAGGACGAAAAAGGCCGTTTGCGCGTAGGCGCGGCGGTGGGCGTGGGTGAAGGTACTGAAGAACGCGTCGCCGCACTGGCTGAAGCCGGCGCCGACGTAGTGGTGGTAGATACCGCCCATGGCCATTCGCAAGGTGTACTTTCCCGCGTGCAATGGGTGAAAAAGAACTTCCCGCAACTACAGGTGATAGGTGGCAACATCGCCACTGCCACCGCCGCCAAGGCACTGGTAGATCACGGTGCAGACGGGGTGAAAGTGGGTATAGGTCCCGGCTCTATCTGCACTACCCGCATCGTCGCCGGTGTGGGTGTACCGCAGATTTCTGCGCTGAGCAATGTGGAAGAAGCTCTACGCAAAAGCGGCGTTCCTTTCATCGCCGATGGCGGCATTCGCTACTCCGGCGACATCGCTAAAGCTATCGCTGCCGGTGCTCATTGCGTGATGCTGGGCGGCTTGTTCGCCGGCACCGAGGAAGCCCCCGGCGAGATCGAACTATTCCAAGGCCGTTCCTACAAATCCTATCGTGGCATGGGCTCGGTAGGCGCGATGCAAAAGGGCTCCAGCGACCGATATTTCCAAGATGACGAAGATAATGCCGACAAGCTGGTGCCAGAAGGCATCGAAGGCCGCGTGCCCTACAAAGGGAGCGTTCTGGCAGTGATACACCAACTCATGGGGGGCTTGCGTGCCTCCATGGGCTATGTGGGAGCAAGTACCGTTGAGCAGATGCGTAATAAAGCGGAGTTTGTTCAGATTACCTCGGCGGGCATGCGTGAATCGCATGTGCACGACGTGCAGATCACCAAGGAAGCACCGAATTATCATATTGAATAAATGAAGAAAGGGAAGGGTGAAAGGTGAAGGGTGAAGGCACAGCGAATTGCCCCCTCTCCCTTCCCCATTCCCCCTTCACTCCAAATGCACTCAAAAATCCTCATCCTCGACTTCGGCTCTCAAGTCACCCAGCTCATTGCCAGACGTGTGCGCGAGGCGCATGTCTACTGCGAGATTCATCCTTGTGATGTGTCTGATGAGTTCGTCCGCAAATTTGGCGCTGACGGCATTATTCTCTCCGGCAGCCATGCCAGCGTGTATGAGGCCGAAACCGACAAAGCACCGGATACGGTGTTTGAGTTGGGCATTCCGGTATTAGGCATTTGCTACGGCATGCAAACCATGGCGCAGCAACTGGGCGGCAAGGTAGAAGCGGGCTTGAAGCGTGAGTTTGGTTTTGCCGAAGTGCGCGCCCGTGGGCATTCAGCGCTGTTTAACGGGTTAGAAGACCGCAGCAATGAACAAGGCCACGGCTTGCTGGAAGTATGGATGAGTCACGGCGATAAAGTCACCGAATTGCCCGCTGGCTTCAAAGTCATCGCCAGCAACGACACCACGCCGATCGCGGGCATGGCAGACGAAGTCCGCAAATTTTACGCCGTGCAATTCCACCCGGAAGTCACTCACACGCGCCAAGGTCAAGCCATGTTGAACCGCTTCGTGCTGGATATTTGCGGCGCAAAACCGGACTGGATTATGGGTGACTACATCACCGAAGCGGTTGCCAGAATCAAAGCGCAAGTAGGCAATGAAGAAGTGATTTTAGGCTTGTCCGGCGGTGTGGATTCCAGCGTTGCCGCGGCACTGATTCATCGCGCTATCGGCGACCAGCTTACTTGCGTGTTCGTTGACCACGGCCTGCTGCGCCTCAATGAAGGCGACATGGTGATGGGCATGTTTGTAGGTAAATTACATGCGAAAGTCATCCGTGTTGATGCCGCAGCACAGTTTATGGGACATCTGGCAGGTGTGACTGATCCCGAAGCCAAACGCAAAATCATAGGCCGCGAGTTTGTCGAAGTGTTCCAGGCCGAAGCCAAGAAACTGGCGAATGCCAAATGGCTGGCGCAAGGCACCATCTACCCCGATGTCATCGAATCAGGCGGTGCAAAATCCAAAAAAGCTGTCACCATCAAGAGCCACCATAACGTCGGTGGCTTGCCAGAAACCCTAGGCTTGAAACTGCTGGAACCGTTGCGCGATTTATTCAAGGACGAAGTGCGCGAACTCGGCGTAGCGCTTGGGTTACCACACGATATGGTGTATCGCCATCCTTTCCCCGGTCCCGGTTTGGGCGTGCGGATTTTAGGTGAGGTAAAGCAAGAATATGCGGATTTACTACGCCGTGCCGATGCGATTTTCATCGAAGAGCTTCGCAACACCTCCTACGAACCCTCTCCCGCAAGCGGGAGAGGGCAGGGTGAGGGAAAAACCTGGTACGACCTCACCAGCCAGGCCTTCGCTGTCTTCCTGCCAGTAAAATCCGTAGGCGTGATGGGCGATGGCCGCACCTATGACTACGTGGTGGCATTACGCGCCGTGGTCACCAGCGACTTTATGACCGCGCATTGGGCGGAATTGCCGTATTCATTACTAGGCAAAGTCTCCAACCGCATCATCAACGAAGTACGCGGCATTAACCGCGTGGTCTACGACATTTCCGGCAAGCCCCCAGCGACCATCGAATGGGAATAAGCCTTTGAGAAAAGGCGAACGATTCAACTACAACCAACTTATCTAGACAACCTGATGCAAGACTTAACTACCCAAGTCAAGAGGCTGCTACAGATCAACCACTAAAAACTTCTTCTCTTCACAGCAGAATATGATATATACTTTTGCTATATCTTTCATTGGTTCCTGAAATGGATAACGCAAAAGTATTCTGGTCTGGTCGTTCGCAGGCGGTACGCCTACCCAAGGATTTCCGTTTTGATACGGATGAGGTGCGCATCCGCAAACATGGCAGCGCCGTTATCCTTGAACCATCGAGCGAAAACTGGAATTGGCTGGATGCTTTACCAGACCATCTGGATGATGACTTTGCACAAGCTGCAACCGAGCCAGCAACTCCGCAACAGCGCCCAGCACTTGGTACGCTGTTTAAATGACGCGTTACTTGCTCGACACCAACGCAGTCATTGCGGTGCTGAATACACCCGACTCGCCCTTGGCAAAACGCCTGCGTGAGCACCAACCGCGTGAAATTTGCATTTCTTCTGTGGTCAGTCACGAGTTATATTACGGCGCATTCAAAAGTGCCCGCCAAGCGCAGAATGTCGATTTGGTAGATCGCTTGCAATTCGAAGTAATGGAGTTTGATAAAGAAGATTCACGCAAAGCAGGAGAAGTGCGCGCCCTGCTGGCGAACGAGGGTGCGCCTATCGGCCCATATGACGTGCTGATTGCCGGACAAGCCATGGCACGCAATTTGGTTCTGGTAACGAATAATATAAGGGAATTTTCACGCATTCCCGGTTTGACTGTAGAGAATTGGTTATGAGTCGCGCATTTCTCAATGAAGACAAGTTTGCCGAGGCTGGTGATGAGCTGGTGGAGCGTCCTGTCAGCGCGCAGCCGAATTACGTCACAGCGGATGGATTCAAGCATTTACAGGAGGAGGCGCAACGACTTGAAGCTTTGCGTAACAACCTGGCAAATCAGAAAGACGATGCGTTTGCCACACAAAGAAAAGCGGAAGTCGAGCGTGATTTACGCTATTACTCAGCGCGACTGGAAAGCGCTATCCTAGTTGATACCAGCACCCACCCACAGGATGAAATCCGCTTCGGCGCAATCGTGAGCGTGGAAGACGAGGATGGCCAATTGCTGCAATTCAACATCGTTGGCGAGGATGAAGCCGACATCGTCCAACACAAAGTGAGCTGGGCATCGCCCCTGTCCAAAGCCCTCATCGGACATAAGGTCAATGAAACCGTCAACTGGAAACGCCCTGCGGGCAACGCTGAACTAATGATTACCGCCATCTACTACCTCTAATACTTTACACCCCCTACTTTTAAGGAATTCGCTTTGCTCATCACCAGTAATCTCACCATTCAGTTTGGTGTTAAACCTTTGTTTGAAAACGTCTCGGTCAAGTTTGGCGACGGCAATCGTTATGGTCTGATTGGTGCCAACGGCTGTGGTAAAACCACGTTCATGAAGATACTGGCCGGAGTGCAGGAACCCTCCTCCGGCAACGTCTCCATGGATAACCACGAGCGCATGGCATGGCTCAAGCAAGACCAGTTTGCTTATGAAGACATGCGTGTGCTGGATGTGGTGATGATGGGACACGAGCAGATGTGGAGCGCCATGCAAGAGCGTGATGCCATTTACGCCAATCTGGAAGCCAGCGAAGACGACTACATGAAAGCCGCTGACCTGGAGGCGCACTTTGCCGAATACGATGGCTATACCGCAGAAGCGCGTGCTGGTGAATTGTTGCATGGCGTGGGCATCCCAATCGAGCAGCATGATGGCCCGATGAGCGCCATCGCCCCGGGCTGGAAGTTGCGCGTATTGCTGGTGCAGGCGCTGTTCGCCAATCCTGACATCCTGCTGCTGGACGAGCCCACCAATAACCTTGACATCAATACTATCCGCTGGTTGGAGGACATCCTCAACAACCGTGACTGTACGATGGTGATTATTTCCCACGACCGCCATTTTTTGAACCAAGTGTGTACGCACATGGCGGACATGGACTACGGCAAACTCACCGTGTATCCCGGTAATTACGACGACTATATGGAGGCTTCCACCCTCGCCCGTAGCCAGCAATCGCGCGACAACGCCAAAGCCAAGCAGCAGATTTCCGACTTGCAGGAGTTCGTGCGCCGCTTCTCTGCTAACGCCTCCAAAGCACGCCAGGCCACCTCGCGTGCCAAGCAGATAGAAAAAATCAAGGTCGAGGATATCAAGCCTTCCAGCCGCCAATATCCTTTCATCCGCTTTGAGTATGACGAGCGCGAAAAGCTGCACAGACAGGCAGTCGAGGTGACCAAACTCACCAAAGGCTACGATCGCAAACTATTTTCCAGCCTGGATTTACGCATCGAAGCCGGCGAGCGCATCGCCATCATCGGTGAGAATGGCATTGGTAAAACCACGCTGTTGCGCTGTCTGGCAAACGATTTAAAAGCCGACCACGGCCAAGTGAAATGGGCAGAAAAAGCCACTATCGGTTATTTCGCCCAAGATCACGCGGCGGATTTTGAAGCCGACAACACCTTGGCCGAATGGATGCAGCAATGGACACGCGCCACCGACGATGACCAAGTGCTACGCAGCATGTTGGGGCGTTTGCTATTCTCTGGAGATGACATCAAAAAACCGGTACGGGTACTATCGGGTGGCGAAAAAGGCCGAATGTTGTTCGGTAAGTTGATGCTGGCAAAAACCAATGTATTGCTGATGGACGAACCCACCAACCACATGGACATGGAATCCATAGAATCACTGAATACTGCTCTGGAAAAATACAAGGGCACGCTGATATTCGTCAGCCACGACCGCGAGTTCGTCGCCTCGCTTGCCACACGGGTACTGGAAATTCGTGAAAATACGGTGATAGATTACAGCGGAAATTACGAAGACTACTTGGCGAGCCAGTTAGATAGCTAATTTCACTACCGTCATTCTGGCGGAGGCCAGAATCCAGTCAAGTCACTTGGGGCAACATAGGTACGCATATTCCATTGATAGTTGACTGGATTCCGGCCTCCGCCGGAATGACGTGACGAAACTAAAGGAATCTGAGTAACGAGCCAGATGTGGGCTGGCATATGCCGCACCCCTTTTGTATCATTCCTAGACTTTCAATAATCAGCGCTACGCCCTGTGGAATACCCTTGCGGCAAATCTTCCTGATCCTGACCGCAATCCTGACAGTGATGATCCTCCATGGTTGGAGAATAGATCAAATTGGTGCTGCCGCAGAACCGGCAATGCAGCACCGGAGCGGTTTCCTTAAGTTTGGCATCATGATGCTCATGCGCCACTTTGCTGCTTCCTAACGCGTATTTGTTATCCATGATCGCCTCCATAGCTAACCCAGTTGATGCGCTTCATCATATCAAATTCGACAGTGAGTGTCTGGCAAAACGCTGATCGTACTGACTCAAAAATAGACCTCGGGCAGAGGCAATTACGCCGTCGCTGCAAATGCCAGCAATTGCACGAAAAGCTGAATTTTCATGTTGGTGTCAGGATTGACCGAGGTGAACTCAATCCCTGAAAAATAGCGATCTCCATCTTGCTTAGTTTTAACAACTTTGGCATAGATGTCAATTGCCTTGGAGTCAACTAGTGGCAGGTCGAATTCAAGCTTCATGTCGTCGAGTTCTTGCAACGGGTGACCGGTTTCTATCTGCACGCCCAAAAAACCGATGTCACGGACGGTTGCGTTGATTGGTTCAGGCATCACAATTTTATGCTGAATGCGGTGAAATAAGCAGGGGAGTTTGACTTCAACACGCTGGCTGCGGCGGGCTTCCCTGCGCGGCACCTCAAGCCCCAGTGACGGGATCGCGTAGAGTTCTCGCAACATAATAGATTGTGATTTGCCTTTGACGAACACTTCCATAGGCGAGCTGACGGTAGCAAAGTCGCGACAGTGATCTAGTGTATTTTCGCTGATCAAAACCTGTCCGCGCAGGCTAAAGGCTTCGATGCGCGAGGCCAGATTGACCTCATCGCCGATGACCGTATATTCAGAATAAAAGTTAGAGCCAAACTTGCCTGCCATAACGCTGCCGGTGTTGATGCCTATGCCCATGAATAACTCCGGCAAGCCCTCGTCCTGGCTACACTTGTTAAGCTCGACCATCGCGAGTTGCATCTCGACTGCGCAGGCCAGTGCACGTTGCACATCATCCGGCCGTTCGACTGGCACGCCGAACAATACCATAATGGAATCACCCATGAATTTGTCAATGACCCCATGATGCCGAGCGACGATTTCATTCATTTTCCCCAGGTAACGGTTCAGCATGGTGATTACCGTAGGGGCGGGCAATGTGGCGGCAGTGGATGTAAAACCCCTCAAGTCTGCAAGCAGAATGGTCACTTCGTGTTGCACGAAGGAATGCTCAGTATTTATTACGCTAGTTCCACTATCAACTCCTAGCGCTTTTTGGATAATCGATTCCATCACCAATTCAGCATCGCGGTTGAGCGATGCGCTGGTCTCGCGCAAAATTAGCTCTTGCAGGTGACGAACTGCTTCTTTGCCCGGGTCATCCTTCATATACCAATACCCAATGTGGAAAACAGCTTGAGACTGGAAGTATCTTTGACCTTGCCTGTGCTGTCAAACACTGTAACGAGTAGTCATGATGCAAGGTCTGAGGAAATGGCGGAGAGGGAGGGATTCGAACCCTCGATACACTTGCGTGTATGCCTGATTTCGAGTCAGGTACATTCAACCACTCTGCCACCTCTCCCGCTTGCTACAAATCGGCCGCGCATTTTAGCATGAGGCTGCGACCCGCATCCTATCTTATGACTAGACAAGGGGATGGAAGTTAGGGAAACTGGGCTCATGTCGCGCCTGCTGATTATCGTACTGTTGACCACGCTGTTAGCCGCTTGCAGTCGGCCTTCCAAACCTTTACCTCCCGCCCGACAGAGCCACCAAATCGTGGTCGTCACCTATAACAGCCCGACCACTTATTACGTTAATGGTAATAGCGACTTTGCCGGGATTGAGTACGATTTGGCCAAGCTTTTTGCCGCAGAATTGAACAAAAATTCTGACACACCTTTTATGGTGAAATTTCTAGTGGTGAATAGCGTGGGAGAAGTCATCCCCACCCTACTCAAAGGTCGTGCCCATATTGCAGTGGCTGGTTTGGAAATCACCCGTCTCCGCAGCCATCTGGTGCGTTTCGGGCCTAGTTACCAACAAGTACAGCCTCAACTGGTGATACATAAAGACATTGCCGATGAGCCACATAATTTAGGCGAGATTAACGGCATGTCGTTACAAGTGCCTTCTGGCAGCGGAGTTGCCGAACAACTGGCCGACATTAGTGTAGACATGCCCAATTTACAATGGCGTGAAGCGCCGCAAACAGGCAGTGACGAACTACTGGAAAAAGTAGCGGAAGGCACGCTAGATAGCACCATCGCCGACTCACACCTAGTGGCGATGGTGCAAAATTATTACCCTGATTTGCAACCCGCTTTCAATGTGGGATCACCGCGCAATCTAGCATGGGGATTTCCTAAGGATGGCGACCACTGGCTGTACCAACAAGCCGATGTGTTCTTCGCCCGTATTCAGAAAGATGGCACTTGGCGCAATCTGCAAGACCGCTATTACGGTCATTCCACGCGCTTGAATGCAATTGATGTGAATGGTTTTTTAGAGCGAATGGAAAGCACTTTACCGCATTATATTAAGCTCATGAAAGAAGCAGAGGCTTCAACCAATATAGATTGGCGGCTGCTGGCGGCGTTGAGCTATCAAGAATCGCACTGGGACACCTTCAATACATCTCCCACTAATGTGCGCGGCTTGATGATGCTGACCGAAGACACCGCTGACCGCATGGGAGTGACTAACCGTCTCGACCCCAAACAAAGCATCATGGCGGGTGGGCGCTATTTGTCACTGCTGAAAGACGAAGTGCCTGAACGCATCGCTGAGCCAGACCGCACTTGGATGGCCCTGGCAGCCTATAACGTGGGCTTGGCACATTTGGAAGATGCACGCATTTTGGCACAGAAAATGAAGTTGAATCCCGATGCTTGGGCAGACGTAAAAAAAACGCTGCCACTACTCAATAAAGTCGAACACTATTCCAACCTGAAGTTCGGTTTTGCGCGCGGCGGGGGGGCAGTGATTTTTGTAGACTCCATCCGCACTTATCAGAAAATTCTGGAAAAATACCAAGAGAAACGTGTGCCACCGCCTCCGCCACCATCGCCAACATGGCTGCCCAAATTCAATCTGGCGTGGTTGGGAATTCAAACAAGTGAAACCCCTTGAGACTAAGTTGGAGGCTTGGATTGCGCGTCCAGTTTTTTCTCTATGCTGTCCAGCCGCGCAGAAATCTTCTTGAGCAGTTTTTCTGTAACTTTTTCCTCATCTTCCATTTTCTCGACCTCGCTACCGATCAAAAAGGCCGACAAACTCGCCGTCATCAGCGACACCAGCACGATACCCAGAAAAATCAAGAAAGCACCAAAAAGCCGAGCAGAGCCATTGGTAGGCACGATATCGCCATAACCTGTGTGAGAAACCGTGACCCACGCCCACCACATGCCATCCCATATAGACCCCATTTTGGGGTCTAACCGTGTGACGATAATACCCGCCAGCACCACCACTACAAATGAGGTCAACAGTATGGCACCCACCCGACCTTTAGATAAGAATTCGCGCAAGCGTCTGGAGAGTCTTACCAGCAAATACGCCATCAATACCAAACGCAAGTTACGCAGCGCACCAATGATGGGCGATTCGACCAGATGCAGAGGTGCACCCGCTACGATGATAATCAAGTTCATCCAGTTATTGGCTAAGTAGCGGCTGCGATTATTGACCAGCAAGGTCATCAAGGCAGTTTCAAACACGAACACCAGCCAAACAATCCAGTCAAACAGGTACACTGTCTCAATATCTATGGCTTTGATTTCATCCAGATACCACTGGATCGGCACCCACAAAGCTACCAGCAGGATGGGCCATTCCAAACGCCGCCCCCAGATGACCGCGGTGCTATTTTCGCTGGGATCAACGCCGTTAATACCCAGTAATTTGGCAATTTTTACGGCCATCTTCTAGTTTGCTTTCAGTTGTTCCAGTCCGCCCATATAGGGATGCAACACTTCAGGAATAGTAACGCTACCGTCAGCATTCTGATAGTTCTCCAGCACCGCCACCAATGTGCGGCCTACGGCCAAACCAGAGCCATTCAGCGTGTGCAGCAATTCCGGCTTGCCTGCTTCATTACGGAAGCGTGCCTGCATGCGCCGCGCCTGGAACGCCTCGCAATTAGAAACCGAGGAAATCTCGCGGTAGGTATTCTGCGCTGGCAACCATACCTCCAGGTCGTAGGTCTTGGCCGCGCCGAAACCCATGTCGCCGGTACACAGCGCCATTACCCTATACGGCAGCCCCAGCTTTTGCAGGATGGTTTCGGCGTGGCCGACCATTTCTTCCAGCGCCGCGTAACTGTTTTCCGGATGCACGATCTGCACCATTTCCACCTTGTCGAACTGGTGCTGGCGGATCATGCCGCGCGTATCCTTGCCGTAGGAACCAGCCTCAGAACGGAAACACGGCGTATGCGCGGTGAGCTTGATGGGCAGGCTTTCCAGCGGCACGATGGCATCGCGCACGGTGTTGGTCAGGGTAACTTCGGAGGTGGGTATCAGGTATAGCTTGCTGTCGTTGTGTTGTAACGAAAACAGGTCTTCCTCAAACTTGGGTAACTGACCCGTTCCGGTCAGCGTTTCAGCATTAACTAGGTACGGCGTATAGCACTCGGTATAGCCATGCTCCTCGGTCTGCGTATCCAGCATGAACTGGGCAAGGGCACGGTGCAACTTGGCGATCTGACCGCGCATCAAGGTAAAGCGCGCTCCCGCCAGTTTGGCACCAGTATCGAAGTCCAGCCCCAAAGGCGTGCCCACATCCACGTGGTCTTTCACCGCAAAATCGAACTTCTTAGGCTCGCCCACACGTCGTACTTCTACATTATTTTCTTCAGATTTTCCGACCGGAACACTTTCATGCGGTAAATTAGGCAAGTTCAGTAACAAGTCCTGCATCTGTGTTTGTATCAGCGCCAGCTTTTCCTCATCTGCCTTGAGCTCATCGCCCAGCGATGCTACTTCAGCCAAGATTGCTGCAACATCTTCGCCCTTGGATTTGGCAATGCCAATTTGCTTGGAACTCGCATTGCGCTTGGCCTGCAAATCCTGCGTACGCGTCTGCATTTTCTTGCGCTCAGCTTCCAACGCCGTGAATTCCGTCGTTCCCAACACATAGCCACGCGAAGCCAGTCGCTTGGCCACGCCGTCCAAATCATTTCTTAACAGTTGAATATCTAACAATGAAAATCCTTAAAACAAAATTAATTTAGTTGCAAATATACGCAGACGAACCAACATCGTCATTCTGGCGAAGGCCAGAATCCAGTTCAATCAAGTATACATATGCTCATCGCACGTTCACCAATCGAGCTTGACTGGATACCGGCCTACGCCGGTATGACGGCAAAAAGCTATTTTTTGGATTTTTTATCCAGCTCGCGACGATCCAATTCTTTGAGTCGCGCCAGCTTTTCGCCTATTTTACCTTCCAAGCCACGCGGCGTGGGCTGATAAAACTGTACTTTCGGCAACTCGTCAGGGAAATAGTCCACGCCTGCCGCGTAAGCCTCTGGCTCATCATGGGCGTAGCGGTATTCTTTGCCGTAATCCAAGTTCTTCATCAGCTTGGTAGGCGCGTTGCGTAAGTGTAACGGTACTGGCCGCGACTGGTCTTGCGCGACGAAGGCTTTGGCTTGATTGTAAGCCATATAGGCCGCATTACTCTTGGCCGCTACCGCCATGTACAGCACCGCATTGCACAGCGCCAATTCGCCTTCCGGCGAGCCTAGCCGCTCATAGATTTCACAGGCTTCCACCGCCATCGTTTGCGCTCTGGGATCAGCCAAACCTATATCCTCAATCGCCATGCGTACGATGCGCCGCCCCATGTAAAGCGGGTCTGCGCCACCATCCAGCATACGCATCAGCCAGTACAGTGCGGCATCGGGATTAGAGCCGCGTACCGATTTGTGCAAAGCGGAAATTTGGTCATAAAACGCATCGCCACCCTTGTCGAAACGGCGTAGCTTGCTGGATAGCGTACTTTCCAGAAACTTGACATCAATTTGGCTGATACCCGCTGATTCGGCGGCGTTGAACAATTGCTCCAGAAAATTGAACAAGCGTCGCGCATCGCCGTCAGCATAGGCCAGTATCTGTTCTTTAACCTCGGCATCCATCTGCAAACCGGCTTGTAATGCCAATGCCCGGTCAAACAAAACGCCCAGCTCGTCAGTGGTCAGCGGGTTCAGTACAAACACCTGCGCACGGCTCAGCAGTGCAGAATTGACCTCGAACGAAGGGTTCTCGGTGGTGGCTCCGATAAAGGTCAGCAACCCGCTTTCCACGAAGGGCAAAAACGCATCCTGCTGGCTTTTGTTGAATCTATGCACCTCATCCACGAACATGATGGTGCGACGACCGGATTGCTGTAATGTCAACTGCGCCCGCTCTACCGCCTCGCGAATGTCTTTCACGCCGGAAAGTACGGCCGACAATGGAATAAACTCGGCATCCACTGCACCCGCTACCAGCCTCGCCAGCGTTGTCTT
>JANYIK010000039.1 GCA_025362115.1 Methylophilaceae bacterium | reverse complement strand
TGGATGCCCACATGCCACGGGCGCTCGCCATGCTGCCCCACGGCGATGATATTGCCGCCAATGTTAATCAGTGCACCTTTGACTTTTTGTTCATGCAAATAGCGGCTGGCTAAATCCAGCGCCGCACCTTTAGCATAGCCGCCCAAATCCAGCTTCACCGCCTTATTTTTGCTGGTTGCCACGCCGTTTTCAATCACGATGTCGGTTAAGTTAGGCTTGGCATTCACAAGAGCTCGAATCTGGTTTGAGTCTGGCGAAACAGCCGTAAACTCATCCCGCTGAAACCCCCACAAGCCAATCAAGCCACCGATGGTGGGGTTAAATAAACCATCAGATGCATCAGATATTTTTGTTGCCTCCATCAACATCTGCGCCAGTTCTGGGCTGACGGGTAAAGACTGCCCCACCGCAAACGCCGCGTTTAGTTTGGATAAATCACTAGGCTGCCAGGCATGGAGTTGATTGTGTAAGCGTTGAAATTCTTGCTGAATATGGCCTGCCAATACTGCGGCACGTGCATCTGATTCACCGTAGATACTGATGTCCACCAATGTACCGAAGACATAACTTTGGCTTTGGTAAAGCGGTTCGCGCCCACAGCTGACAAGAAAAAACGCGATCCACACTAACCATAGGCAACGATGGCGCATATGGTTAAGCGCTTTTTTCTAGAGCATCCACAAATAAAACTGCGGGCTTACATTCGCTCTGCGCGGCAATCTCTACCATACACGTCGGGCTGGTGACGTTGATCTCAGTTAAATAATCACCTATCACATCTAAGCCCACCAAAAACAAGCCTCGCTCACGCAATGTTGATCCCAAGGCTTGCGCGATTTCTCGGTCGCGTTGAGATAACAATTGCGCGCGTCCTGTACCACCTGCAGCTAGATTGCCGCGCGTTTCACCGGCTTTGGGAATACGTGCCAAAGCATAAGGCACGGCTTCGCCGTTGATCATCAAGATGCGTTTGTCGCCATCTTTAATCTCCGGTAAATAGCGCTGTGCCATCACCGTGCGTTGTTCCAGCTGGGTGATAGTTTCGAGAATAACCCCTATATTCGGGTCGTCGTGTTTCAGGCGAAACACGCCGCTGCCGCCCATGCCATCCAAGGGCTTTACCACGATGTCGCCGTGGTCTGCCAAAAATTCGCGTATCAAGCTCATACGACGTGTCACCACAAACGGCGGGGCGAATTCGGTAAACTGGGCGACAGAGAGTTTTTCGTTGAAATCGCGGATGCTGGAGGGACGGTTAAGAACCTTGGCACCTTGTTTTTCAGCCAGTTCCAGCAAATAGGTGCTGTAGATGTATTCCATGTCAAACGGCGGGTCTTTACGCATCAGTACTGCGTCAAAATCTTGCAAGAGCGTGACGCTTGCCTCCCCTGTGAGATAGGTATCGGCTTGGAAGGCGAAGGTTTTGCAATAGGCACTCACCTGATTGCCGCGTAGCACTAAATCACCTTGTTCGGCGACGAACAGTGCATGTCCGCGCGAGGCGGCTTCGCGCATGATGGCGAAACTGGTGTCTTTTTTTGGGTTGAGGCTAGTGAGTGGGTCTAGGATGACGAGGAGGCGCATGAGTTGAATTTCTTACTGGGCTTCTGGGTCAGTCAGTTCCAATTCAATCGCCGCCGCCAACAAAGCCATACGTGCCACCACACCATACGCATAAAAACGATTGGGAGGCGCGTCAGGATTACCTTTACTGTCAGGCATTGAGCACGCGGTATCAAACGCCAATGGTACAAAATGCATACCTGGCGCGTTGAGGTTTTCATCCACGCCACGCCCAGTATGTACACGGTAAAAGCCGCCGATGACAAAGTGATCCATCATATACACCACAGGTTCGGCAACGGCCTCATTGATATTTTCGAAGGTATAAACTCCCTCTTGGATGATGACTTCAGACACCTCCATGCCTTCTTTCACCACCGACATTTTGTTACGTTGTTTGCGATTCAAACCCTTCACATCGTCAGGACTTTTTACTGTCATGATGCCCATGCCATAAGTACCAGCATTGGCTTTAACGATGACGAAAGGATCTTGCGTCACGCCATATTCTTGGTATTTCACCCGGATCTTGCTTAGTAAATCGTCCACCTTGGCTGCCAAACACTCTTCGCCTATGCGTTCTTGAAAATTGATTTCGTTACAAGTCGCAAAATACGGGTTAACCAGCCACGGGTCTATATTCAGCAAAGCTGCGAAGTCGTTCGCCACGCCATCATAGGCCGCAAAATGCTGGGATTTACGTCGAGTGGCCCAGCCTGCGTGTAAAGGCGGAATGACATTTTGCTCCAAGTTTTGCAAAATCTCAGGAATGCCGCCAGATAAATCGTTATTCAATACTACCGCGCAAGGGTCAAAACCTTCTGCAACCAGCCGGTTTCCTTTGCGCTGCACAGGGACGACTTCCAGAGTTTGTCCGTCGCCACAATCTAAAGCTGTAGGTGCGGTAATCTCCGGTGAGATGCTGCCTATACGCAACTCCAATCCAGCTTGGCGTAGGATGTTGGCGAGTGCGGCCACATTGCGTAAATAATAAGTGTTTCGGGTGTGATTTTCAGGAATCAGCATGAAGCGTCGCGCTTCCGGGCAGATTTTCTCAATCGCCGTCATCGCAGCTTGCACTGACAACGGCAGAAATTCAGGGCTTAAATTATTAAAGCCGCCGGGGAAAAGGTTGGTGTCTACAGGTGCGAGCTTGAAGCCGCTATTACGCAAATCCACTGAAGCATAAAACGGCGAACTGTGTTCCAGCCACTGAGTGCGGAACCAATGCTCGATTTGCGCTTGTGCGTCCAAGATGCGGCGCTCTAGTTGCAACAGGGGGCCAGTGAGGGCAGTAGTAAGATGGGGAACCATAGGGGAATTCTAACATGCCAGCTCTCTTGTCGTTATGCCCCGTGCTTAAAGTGTTCACTGCGGTAGCGCGCCCAATAATAGGCATCCATGACCGACAAGGTGTAAATAAAAATGCCGCCAGAGAATTTTCCTATCATAGAAATCCCCGGAGCAGCCAAGTTGAAGGTTATCACACCTAACATGAGCATGAAAAAAAGCATCATCAAGCCGCGCAATGGCGTGTTATTCAACACCTGTCCCATGCCGGGTAGCAGAATCGCAACCAACAGCACGATGTGCGGGTTTAAGGGCGGTTTGACGTTGGGTTCAGTGCTCATTACGGGCTCCTTCTAAGTCGCGGAGTATGCCTATGGCACGTTCCAGCAAAGCTTGCGGCATTTCTTGGGTGATGGGGCTATGGTCAAAGCTCGCGCTGCGCAGCAGCAAATATTCACCTCGCTCCGCCTGTTTCGCCTGATAGCTAAGACGTACCGCAGCAGGCATCAATAATAACTCTTTGGCTTTTTCATCGCTGAAAAATGCACGCACATGGCTATCCAGCATTTGTAAATCAGGCGCTGCATCTTGTGTGCGATAAATGGCATGGAGTGGCCACTCTGGTAGAGGTTGCACGCGACCATCCCAAGTCCAAGAAGGACTGTAGAATTCGGTGTTCTGTGGTCGTACCAGTATATCCAGCGACCCTTTTATCGGGCTTTGCGCTTCTGCCACAACATGCAGCCACAGCGAAGGAATCTTGCGCATTGTCATGTGGTCTTCTTCCAGCGCCAAGCGTACTCGATAGCCATGAAAGTCGCCATCCAACTTGGCATAACCGGCTTCACTGCTGCTCAAACTTGGATTTTGTAACAGTGCGACGCACTCATCCAACAATTGAGCGCGTCCAGCTTGTGTTCTGCGATGGTGATTGCGATACATGCGCCACAAGATGACAGCGAACAGCGCGGCAAGGAGCGCTTTAGCAATAAGCATAAATAATATCCGGTAAAAAGAAGGGCAGACCAGCTGGCCTGCCCTTCGCTACTGCATTAAAACACAACGTTGACTAATATCCTTCTGGTCTAGGCCATGGCATCGTAAATTGATCACCGCGTTTGACGAATTTGTAACGGCGGACAGTGAACCAAATCGAAGCCACGATATAGAAGCCCATGATGGACAGCAGAGTCGAGCCGTAACCGAGGAAAGTTGCAAAATACACTGAGACACAAAGCGCGAAAAGTGTAATTGCCGGAAACGGATGTAGCGGATGAACATATCCTCGCTTGATGCTGCCCAAAGGCCACATTTTGCGGAATTTCACCATATTAATGGACATGAAGGTATAACCCAGCAAGCCCGACAGAATGGAGAAAGTAATCACTTGATCCAACAAGCCGGTGAACGCGAATGAAACCGCAATCGGGATGAGGAAAATGATGGCGCGATAAGGCGTGCGGTACTTGGGATGAATGGCGCCAAAGAAGCTGGGCATGTAGCGATCACGTCCTAAAGAGAACCACGCCCGCGAGGCATCGTTGATACAACCATTAGCAGAAGCTACCGCAGAAAAGATGGTGGCAACGAACAGCAATATCTGCAGATTGGTATTGCCCACTAAGGTTGCAGCATCATACAAAGGCGTAATCGCCTGACCCAGATATTGCCAAGGCATAAGACCGGTACAAATGAACCAGGTCAATGTGGCCGCCACCAGCAAAGTCATCATTCCGCCCATAGTGCCGAGCGGGATTGAACGACCGGCCGAACGTACTTCTTCCGCCGCCTGACAGGTGCCCTCGATCCCAAGGTAGTACCACATCCCGAATTGGAATGAAGCGATTACGCCTATCCAACCATAAGGTAATTCGGTCAGTAGCTCCTTGTGCTTGAGTATGGTCCCAGAATGCGTAGGGTCAACACCGATGAACAAGACGAGAATGGCAAGGAAAGCAATCAGCGTAATGACAAAATTCACCGTCAATGTCATGAACACGCCTCGGTAATTAAGCCATGCAAGAAAAGCGATGGTGAACACCACGAATGGTTTGGTTTCCAAATCCATATACCCTAATGCCGCCGCACCGGATTTCATCAAGTCGCCTACCACAAAGGCATCTGCCGCCTCCAGCATGGTATAGGCCATGACCAGATACAAGCCGACGTTGAATGCCATTAAAGGACCGATGATGTGCTTGGCTTGGGTATATTGCCCCCCTGCTGCTGCCACCGTTGAAGTGACTTCGGAATCTATCATCGCCACACAGGTGTACAGCAAGCCTATCACCCAGCAGGCAATCAGCGAGCCGTAAGCACCACCCTTGGCCACCGAAAAATTCCACCCCATAAACTCGCCAACCAGAACGATACCAACCCCCAACGCCCAAATATGAAAGGGGTTTAGTACTTTCAGCATAGATATGCGCTCAGAACCTGCAGCGCTTGTTGATGCATTACTCATGTCAACTCCCTTCGTTTATTGTCCCGTCAGTTCGTCAGCACCTTCGCGCGAACTCATCAGGTATTCTTCGTCATATTGCTTGGCCACGCTCATCGCGTCAGCCAGCATCCAAAACAGCATCAAGGCAGACAAGCCCCAAGCCGCATAACTCAACAATTGCCAGAAATTCATGTTTCATTCTCCTTGAATGTGCTGAAAGGCTACTTATCACCAAATTTTTCAGAAATCACTTCGCGATACTCTTTATCAGATATTTTGAGCATGAACACGAAATAAACAATGATGATTCCCGCAGTCAGCAGTAGCATCATGGGGTCTATGGTGTAGTCAAATTTTGAGTTGATGAGCGCTGCGGCTTTTTCTGCGTCATAGCCGAGTTTTACCCATTGCTCTTGCACGACAGGGGAAAGTTGTAACGATTCCCAAGTGGGCTTGGGGGCATCCTTAACCGCCTCGGCAGCCGCATCAGACTTCATCAGCAACGGGATATAAAGACTGACGTACACCAGCACCAGAATGAAAATACTATCAATAATCTGGCCTATCCCACTTTGTTTTTCGGGTATATATTCTTTTGCCATTTCATACTCCTCCTTAAGATGATGATTATTTTTTTGACAGCGCCTTATTTGCATCAAGATGCTTGATGTCGAGCCCGTAGATGAACTCTTTATCCTCGGCGTAATGATTGGTCATGGCTAATACTGAAGCAGTGTTGTAGAGCACCACCACGCCACAACTCACATATAGTGCCAAACGAATGTTTGGGTCTTGAATAATGCCCAGAATGGCATACAGCACAAATGCCAATGATGCCCAGAGCAGCGCAACATCAAACCAGGCGAATATACAATCCTGCATATACATCTTGTGTATTCGTGATTCCATACTTTCACTCATTTTCCACCCTCCTCTTTTAGTTAATTAACAACAAACGTATGCTGATTGCATGTGCAATCAATCTACGGACTAACAAAAAACTGGAAATTCGGATAAATCAGAAAAACTGCGATGACGCAGTGTGCGCCTATCAAAAGACAAAGAAAAGGGGGTGAGTGATAGCGCGTCTTGCAGAACAATCAATAACGTCTCACCACATGCGTAGTGGACAATTGCCTTCTTATTCTGGTAATCGCGCATAGCACTAACCCCCTTCAAAACCGACTCAAGGCCGGAGAGATTGAAACAGTTTAATTAGAAACCAGTCACTCCAGGAATCCAATTGGTGCCAGCCAAAGGTACTTTAGCCATAGCGGAAGCTTCTAGAGTTAAAGCTACAAGGTCTTCCGGCTCCAAATTATGCAAATGAGACTTGCCACAAGCACGGGCTATCACCTGTGCCTCCATAGTCATCACTGCCAAATAGTTGGCCAAACGATGTCCGGCTTTAACCGGATCCAGCCGCTTCATCAGTTCTGGATCTTGCGTCGTGATCCCTGCCGGATCGCGACCTTCATGCCAATCATCATAAGCACCAGCAGTTGTACCAAGTTTTTGGTACTCTTCTTCCAAATGCGGGTCGTTATCACCCAGCGCGATGAGTGCGGCAGTGCCGATAGCAACTGCATCCGCGCCTAGCGCCAAGGCTTTAGCGACATCAGCACCGTTACGAATACCCCCTGACACTATCAGTTGTACTTTACGGTGCATCCCTAAATCTTGGAGTGCCTGAACCGCAGGGCGAATAGCCGCCAAGATAGGAATGCCCACGTGCTCGATGAACACTTCTTGCGTGGCGGCAGTGCCTCCTTGCATGCCATCCAACACCACGACATCCGCTCCAGCCTTTACCGCCAGCGCCACATCAAAATAAGGACGCGTCGCGCCTATCTTGACGTAGATGGGTTTTTCCCAGTCTGTGATTTCACGGATTTCCGCAATCTTGATTTCCAGATCATCAGGGCCTGTCCAGTCTGGATGTCGGCAGGAAGATCGCTGGTCAATACCTTCTGGCAAACAACGCATCTTGGCTACGCGCTTGGTAATTTTTTGCCCAAGCAACATTCCGCCGCCGCCTGGTTTTGCACCTTGTCCAATCACCACTTCAATCGCATCTGCCTTACGCAAATCGTCTGGATTCATACCATAGCGTGAGGGTAGATACTGATAAACCAGAATAGAGGAATGACCACGTTCTTCTTGCGTCATGCCGCCATCACCCGTTGTGGTACTGGTGCCAGCGGCACTGGCACCACGTCCGAGAGCTTCCTTGGCATTGGCAGATAATGAGCCAAAACTCATACCGGCAATGGTCACCGGTGTTTTCAAATGAATAGGTTTTTTAGCAAATCGTGCGCCTAGCACCACATCGGTCGCGCATTTCTCACGATAACCTTCCAGTGGATAGCGGCTGACAGAGGCTCCTAGAAACAGCAGGTCATCGAAGTGGGGTACCTTACGCTTGGCACCGGCACCACGGATGTCATAAATTCCGGTGGCCGCAGCACGGCGAATCTCCGACATGGTGCTTTCATCAAACGTCGCTGAAAAGCGCGGTTTGGTTTGTGGGATTTTGGGTTGTTGCTCGCTCATTTTAATAGGCTCCTGCATTATCAACATGGAAGTGGTAGAGCGTGCGTGCAGAGCCATATTGCTTAAAGCTGTCTGGGTTCACGCCAGCATGGCCGGACTTGGCAAGCAGGTCAGCTAGAATTTTTCTATCTTCTGGATTCATGGTTTTTTCTTCGCAGTCAGCACCCAAACTTTTTACCTTGCCGCGCACAAAGATTTTGGCTTCATAAATGGAGTCACCCAAACCTTCACCAGCGTCGCCCAGGATGACAAAATTGCCTGCTTGCGCCATAAATGCTGAAAAACTGCCCACTGATCCACCGACCACTACATCAGCACCTTTAAGTGCAATGGCAGTACGCAGACCCGCATCACCATCAATTACTAAAAGTCCACCATTTGCTGTAGCGCCAGCAGCATTGGATGCAAAACCTTTTACATGCACCATACCTGACATCATGTTTTCAGCGACTCCGCTACCTGCACTTCCCTCAATGGTCACTTTGGCAATCTGGTTCATACCGGCCGCGTAGTATCCAGCATGCCCTTTGACAGTGACGTGAATATCAGATTTAAGACCTACAGCGATGCTATGTGCGCCATTCGGGTTTTCAATCACAAACGCTTTCCCATTCAAGCCGCTGGCATCGCCGTGCAAGAACTGGTTCACTTCGCGTAATGGCTTGGCATCCAAGTCAAATATTAGAGTTTCCATACGTACATCTCCTTGGGTGAAGGCTCGAACACCTTCGCGTTCTTGATATCCGGCAAATGCGCCAAGGCCCGGAACTCGGAAGCGATGGCCACATAGTCGTCATGCTCGGCAATAATCGCCGGTTTGCATCCATAGGGGTCGCGTACCAAAGCAAGCTGATCCTTGGTGCCCATCAATAAGGTAAAAAATCCATCCAGCTCTTCAAACCCCTGATTCAGGGCGGCTTCCAAGTCATCTCCTTCGCGCATGCGCCATTCCAAAAAACGACAAGCAGCCTCGGTGTCGTTGTCGGTTTCAAATTCGATACCTTCATATTCCAATTTGCGACGCAGACTATGTGCATTGGATAGCGAGCCGTTATGTACCAAACACCAGTCTTGGCCCGCAGTAAAAGGATGAGCATGTGCTGGAGTGACCGCAGATTCTGTTGCCATACGCGTGTGGCCAACCAAGTGCGTTCCAGTCACATGGGGCAAGTTGTAGCGCTTAGCCACGTCAGCAGGCAAGCCTATGTCTTTGTAAACGTCAATAGCATGCCCCACCGACAATAAATGCACATTGGGGTATGCTTGTTTCAGCCAGGTTTTCACCAATGAAACCTCTAATGTCGTCACCAAGATAGCGTGATTCCCTTGCACGCTTATGCTGGCTTGCGTGTTATGTTGCGTCACCAGTTCCTGAACCAAATTTTGCCAATTGAACACCATAGAGGGCGCATAGAGGCTGAATTTAAGCTCTTTAGCGCCTACCGGCGCAGTGAATACCGCCATCCCGGCAGAGTCCGGGCCACGCTCGGTCATGCCGATAAGCATAGGCATCATCAATTCGCCAATGTTGGCACGCATTTTCTGGTTCTTCACCAGCAATCCTACAATTCCACACATAACAACCTCCTAATAAAAGGCTAAAAAATTCTAGAAAAACTCCACATAACGCTTGATTTCCCAATCTGAGACGTGGCGCATGTATTCAATCCATTCCATAGATTTAAGATCAATGAACTCTTGTGAGAGCTTGTCGCCAAGGGCATCTCTTACTACTTTGTCAGCTTCAAGTGCGCGTACCGCCTCGTTGAGATTTTGCGGCAGGATGCCAATACCATGTTTTTTCAATTCAGCAGGGGAATAGTCGTAAAGATTGTCACCATTACCCTTACCTGGATCCAATTCACGCTTCACACCATCCAAGCCCGCCGCGATCACAGCTGCGGTGGTGAGATATGGGTTGCTACTGCCATCAGGTAAACGCAACTCAAGGCGACCATAAGGAATGCGCACCATGGTCGAGCGGTTGTTATTACCATAAGAGATGTAAGCGGGTGCCCAAGTAGCACCGGTGAGAGAACGTCCTACGACCAGCCGCTTGTAGGAGTTAACTGTGGGTGCTGCCAGCGCGCACAAGGCAGGTGCGTGCGCCAAAATTCCACCCATAAAGTGATAGGCCAGCTTGGATAAACCATGCCCGGTCTTGTCACTGTCATCATGGAACAAACTCTTTTTGCCGTCACCAATGGACATATGGATGTGCATGCCATTGCCAGGGCGATTGCTAAATGGCTTGGGCATAAATGAACACATCATGCCCAAACTATTGGCAATCTCGCTCGCTGCCATCTTAAACAGAATAAAATCATCTGCACTCTTGAGGCAGTCGGCGTAGGTATAGTTGATTTCAAACTGTCCGTTGGAATCTTCGTGGTCAATTTGATATACATCCAAACCACAAGCCAGCAAGGATTCTGTCAGCTCTTCCAAGAACACGGATTGACGCGTAATGCCCTTGTAGTCGTAGCAGGGTTTTTGCAAGGTATCGGTATCGTCTACCGGCTGTATCTGGCCATGCTCGTCCATTTTCAGCAGTGAAAACTCTGGTTCCAAGCCGGTGTAGAGAATCCACCCTTTTTTCTTGAGAATTTCAACTTGTTTTTTGAGTACGACGCGTGAGTCATATTCGTAGGGTTTGCCTTCGACATGACCATCACAAATGAGGCGTGCATAGCCCGGTTGCCATGGGATAAGCGATAACGTGGACAATTCACCCACAGCCATATAGTCAGGCCCGTTCGGCGCGATACCCATGCCCCAAATTGCCCCGCCTGCAAAACCAGCACCCGTGGTAAGCACGTCTTCCAAATGTGCCGCAGGCACAGACTTGACCTTGGCCACGCCGTGAATATCGACAAATTGTGCCAATATGTATTTGACCTTGTTGTCTTTCAAAAACTTCTTTGCTTCTGCCAGCGATTTCATAAAGCGCTCCCTTATAAAGTACTTACAATTTGTAATGCGACGAGAAACCCACAGCGCCGCCACCGTGCTCAACTGCAATTTCCAACATCGTATCCCACATAAAAGCACCATAAGTGCCATCACACCACAACCGATACACAGGCTCGTTATTTAAGCTCTGGCGAATAATGGTGGCTGAAATTCCAGCGACTTGTGTCATCACTAGCGCGTTCTCACCCAGTGCTTTTTCACGCAAATCCAAAGTGCAAAGTTCTGACAAAAGACTTAAAACCTGATTGCCACTCAAAATCAGCGCCACATCACTACGCTCAACCTTATACAAGCCCGTTAAGGTTTTTCTATCGGCTACATTCAGTGCAGCACAGAGTTTGCCTTCCGGTTGGTCCTCAATTAAAAATTCGCTATTACCTAGACGCAGAACCAGCGCACCGGATTTCTGTAGCTTCCAACTGTTTGCGATGGCTGGAATACTAATTTTGTTAGCCTCAAGCCATTGGGCTGTTCCGGGGCCCTTAATGGCAAATCGCGACAGGCAGCTGACATCACACACCCCTAGCAGTTGCCGATTTTTGCGCTCAGTGACCTCATCACTAAAGCTCATCACGACATCCATGCCATTGGGCGACCCCATCTTGGGGGATATGCCCTTAAGTGCATAAGCAATGGGGGTCGGTTGACTTATCATCTGCATGTCATTCCCCTCGCTCTAACTGTACAAATGGCGCTTTTACTACCGTAGCTTCGACCATAGAACCGCTATCTGTCCTGATATGGAACTTAGCGCCAGGATTGACATCAGCCGGATCAACATAAGCAAATCCAATCACGCGATTCACAGAACGGCTAAAAGAGATGCTGGTGACACGGCCTTTGATTTCATCCTGTTTCATCACCAGATTGCACTCAAAAGGCATTTCCCCACTAAATCCTGCTTCCAGCATGAAATGTACTAGACGTTTCTTAGCCGGTCTTTTCGCAATGATCTTGAGGCTGCGCTGACCGACAAAGAATGGTTTGTCCATGCCAAGTGCCCACTCAGCACCAATCTCATAGGGGTTGGTTAAGCCATCGGTGTCATGTCCGACCAAGTGATTACCCATTTCCAAACGCAACAGTCTTTGCGCGTCGGTGCCAAAGGGGCGGATCCCATGACTTTCACCTGCGGTCATCAGCGCGTTCCATACATGCAAAGCGTTGCCCGCAGGCACATGAATTTCATACGCCAGATTAGATACGAAACCCACACGGACAAGACGCACGGCAACGCCCGCTATCTCAGTTTCGCGTATTCCACCACAAGGCAAATCGCTATCAGCCAAACTGAGTTTCGTCACCTTACCGACTACTACTCGCGCATTTGGCCCAGTAACATTAATCAAGCCATACGCCCCAGTCACGTTGATCAGGCCAATCTGCAACTTCCAAATTTGCAACCAGCGCTGCATTTCACGGTACACCGCTGCCGCGTTGGAAGTGCTGACGGTGATATAGAACACATCCTCGGCCAAACGCGATACCACGCCATCATCCACCACCACGCCAGACTCATCCAACATCAGAGCGTAACGCGTTTCACCTACGGCCTGACTGGCAAATTTGCCTGCGTAGAATCTCTCCAGAAACTCAGCCGCATCCGCACCTTGCACCTCAAATTTTCCTAGAGACCCACCATCAATGATGCCCACGGATTGGCGAACAGCTAGAGCCTCTTCTTGAATGACTTCTTGCTTGGAGAGATTTGGTTTGTGGTAATAAGCGGCTCGCAACCATGCACCAACTTCGGTGAATTCAGCCCCAGCCGCTTCATGCCAAGCGTGCATAGGTGTCAGACGATGCGGGTGAAACCCACGTCCAGCCAAATGCCCGATAGGGGTTGGATGAAAGAAAGGGCGAGCTGTAGTGGTGCCGATTTTTTCTACTGGTAAACCGCGTATTTTCGCCAGAATGCGAATGGCATTCATGTTGGAATGTTTACCTTGGCTTGGCCCCATCCCCACGGTAGTAAACCGCTTCATCAGTTCGATGTTGTCAAAACCCTCTTGTGCAGCATTGACGAAATCTTTGAGTTGAATGTCCTCATCAAAGTCGACAAAATTCTTTGCTTTAGGATGTGGAACAATGGGATAAGCATGGCTGGGAGACGAGCCCACATAGCGGTCTACGCTAACTTCTAGCGCATTTTTTCCTAGGTAGCGCAGTACTTCATTGGCGGCACGCGCCCCGTCCTGCAAACGCTGCTCTAAGGAAAATACGCCATTAACCTTGCCAGCAGCAAACACTCCGGAGGGAAGTTTCGCTGGCACAAACTGCTGCGTCGTGCCGTCATAACGCATCTGGGTGCCTGCCTGATAGAGCAGCGCCGCTGCGGGCGCCCAGCCCGCACTCATGGCAATTCCATCGCACTCTAAAGTAAACGAATTAGAAGGGTTGGCCTGATTAGCGACTTCATCGTAAGTGCATATTACAGCGCCAGCCACACCCATCTGACCTTTGGAGGGAAGCGCTTCATAGACACAGCAACCTTTGTGAACCACAACACCTTTGCCTAACACATCCTCTGCCAGAACACTGGCTTCACCTAACGCACGCATATCAATCAATGCACTGACTTTAACGCCGGCCTGTAATAAGTCTAGAGCAACGCGATAGCCATGATTATTTGCAGTAACGACGATGCCGCTATGAAATGGTTTGACCGCATAACGATGTATTAAGCGCTGTGCGGATGAACCCAACATCACGCCCGGTAAATCGTTATAACGGAACACTGGAGGTTGTTCGAAAACCCCCGTGGCAACAATAACGGCTTTAGCGCGTACTTTGGTAATACCGTTTTCTCCCACGATTGGAATCAGGTGGTCGGTGTAATAACCTGCTGCGTAGCTAGCAGTGTGTAGTGAAATATTTTGATGTGTTTTCACGCGCCCCATCAACTCTGACAGTTTCGATGCCGCTTCGCTTGCGCCAGCACGATCATAAGTAAGACTCCCACCAGCATGTTGATTTTCATCTGCTAGTGTCACTTCCAAACCGGCATCAGCGGCTACTAGTGCGGCCATCAGCCCTGCGGGTCCAGTACCTATAACTAGCACATCGCAATGAGTGTTCGACTTGCGTTTTACAACACGCGGAAAATTGAAATTGACGATTCCTAAACCCGCTGCTTTACGGATTATGTTTTCCCAGAATGGGAAAAAGCGGCGAGGGGTATGGAAGGCCTTGTAATAAAACCCTACCGGCAGCAAAGGCGATATCGAATCAATAAATCGATTCCTGTCCGCTTTAACACCTCCTATGGTATTGACCGCTTCCAGCTTCATGCCATCACGAACAGCGATCACATCGCCGCGCATGTTGGTATCAATCCCATCTGTCAACATCACGTTGACATCGTGGTTAGCGCTGCTCAATACACCACGTGGGCGGTGATATTTGAAACTGCGACCTAATACTTTCTCACCAGCTGCCCATAAGGCGCTAGAAATGGTATCGCCTTCGTATGCGGTGAAATCCTTGCCCTCATAACTGAATCTCAGTGTGGCTTCTCGATTGATCCATTCGCCTGGTTTTTTACCGATTCTGTTACTCATGCGGCTGTCTCCTGCCCAAACAGGTAGGTGCGTAAAACCTCTTCCGTTAAGGTATTGCGCTCTGCGATGAACCATGTGCCGCTTGGACCGTGGTACCACCATTCTTTTTTCAACCCAGGTGCGCCATTTCTGTTATGAACATACGCTGCCCATTCTTTATCGGTGGAGGTTTCAGGATTAGGCATGGCGCGGAGCTCGCCTCCAAACACAAACTCACTGATGGGTCTGGTTCCGTTCATGGGGCACTGGAGTAATTTCATTAATTTATTTCCGTTTCACTTGTTCCGGGAGATCAGTGGCCGACAGAGGCCGCACCCTTTTCACCAGTCAATTCGTAATCCTCAAAACGTGAGAGACGGAATGAGTGGATCATTTCCGGCGCTCTGTCGTTGGCGATAGTCTCTGCCATGGTCTTACCGCTGATAGGCGTGGCTTTGAATCCCCAAGTACCCCACCCCGCGTCGAGATAGAATCCTTCCACAGGTGTTTTACCCATGATGGGGGCAAAGTCGGGTGTCATATCTGCCATGCCCGCCCATTGCCGCACGATCTTCACGTTTGATAAAAATGGGAACATATCCAGCATGTGCGAAGTCAAGCCTTCGACAAAATCAAGAGAAGACCTTGTTGAATGCACCTCATACGGATCAAGCGAGGAGCCCATTACCAGCTCACCACGAGACGACTGGCTGACATATACGTGCAGACTGCCGGACACCAGTATGGTATTCAGCCAAGGCTTCATGGGTTCGGTGACGCAGGCTTGCAGGGGGTGGATAACGATAGGGGTATCCAGACCAACCATTTTGGTTACGCGCGGCGTAAATCCTGCCACGGCTGAGAGTACTTTTTTAGTCGCAATGTAGCCACGGCTGGTATGGACACCTGCCACTTTGCCGCTCTGCACATCAATACCGGTAACCTCAGTATTCTGAAAGATTTCAGCGCCTTGCCTATCCGCTCCTCGGGCATAGCCCCAAGCTACACCATCATGGCGTGCAATGGATCCAGGGGCATGATAGAGCGCGCCGAGAATGGGCGCATGACCGCTACAACTCAGGTCAAGTTGCGGGCAAGCCTTGGCTATTTCATCAGGCCCTACTACCCTGCTCTCAACTCCTACATGCTTATTGACTTCAGCGCGCCAACGCATGGTGTGCATGGCGGATTCGGTGTGCGCCAGTGTGAAATGACCGCGATTTGAATAGAACAGGTTCAAATCCAACTCTTCAGAAAGTCCTTCGTAAATCTTGACGCTGGCATCGTAGAAATTGACACCTTCTGGTGTCAGATAATTCGAGCGCACGATAGTGGTGTTACGTCCAGTATTGCCACCGCCGATGTAGCCTCGTTCCAACACCGCAACATTAGTAATGCCATGATCTTTGGCGAGATAGTAGGCCGCCGCCAAACCATGCCCACCACCGCCTATGATGACTACATCATAGGATTTTTTCGGTTGCTCCAACGCCCGAAAGAATCGCGGTGCCGGATGGTTTTTACTGAAAGCAAATTTGAGCAGTCTTAGCGGCATTGAATTTCCCTGAACAGCACAGCTTTTAATCGTCACGCACTTTCAATGATACACAAGCAAAGGTAAACTTTTTTAATCATTATGAAACATAATTAAAAATTACTCAACCTAAGTTTTAGGCGGTTTCAGTTTTCCATCCAGACCCATTTGGAAATACTTGTGGATGATTTTTTCCTGATTTTCTAATAACCAGTCAATGTCTGGCTGGTTATTCATCGCCTTATGTATCGCCATGGCCGTCGCCTTGCGATGGATATCAAACAAAATCTGATGATCCAGATTTTCGTCCTTGGCTACACTTGGATTCAGCCATACGGAAACGATAATCCCTAAATCATTGGCTTTCTCTTTGGGGATGTCACCTGCACGCACCGCGTCAAGGACACCATTAGCAATCGCCGCCTGCACTGTACCCATGAGTATATTGGTGTAATGACTATTGGTTACCGTGACCTTGCTTACCATCAAAGTCACAGGGCGCACCTGAATATCCGTATTCAAAATTGCAAATACCCGCGTATGACCTTTTACCTGATCGCCAGTAAGCGTGGCGATAGCTGTACCTACGGGACCATCCAGTTCACCTATAATGATTTCGGGCTCAGCCGCTGTTCCCGGAGGGCCGCCAGCGACTAAGGCTTCACCTGTACGCATCAAAATTCTTTCATTCATTTGTTATCCCTCGGTGATATGCAACACAAAAAAGTAATAATATGTAACTTTTATTATTATAATGAAACATACGAGAATTCGCACTTAATGATGCAGGCCTTGGTCTGGTGAGTTGTAAAGTTATTCTATAGACTTTGCGTTACTCACCATTAGGACGGCTGAAAAATGAACTCGCATAGCAACGCACCTGCTCCAATTGCGACCCCGCAAGAACCAGCGAACAATAAACTGGATCGTTATCTTGGCAACACTATCAGGCAACTGCGTCTTCAACATGGCTTGACCATCGCTGATGTAGCCTTGCGCGCTGGAATCAGCAAAGGCATGCTGAGCAAGATTGAAAACGGGCTTGCGTCAACCAGCCTGGATACCCTTGAACAACTGGCCAATGCCTTGGGAGTGACTCTTTCAAAGCTATTCAATACCTACAATCTTCCCACTGGCAACACCCAGCACATCAAGAGCGGGCATGGCATGGAAGTAGTACGGCGCGGCACTCGAGTGGGTCACACTTATCAACTGCTGGCCTATGACCAAGGCCCGCAAAAAACCTTTGAGCCTTTTCTCATCAGCCTGGAAGATTCGGGAGAGGAGTTTCCAGCTTTTGAGCACCCTGGAACCGAATTTCTTTATATGCTAGAAGGCCAGCTGGAATACCGCGTGGGTAATGAAACTTTTGTGCTGGAGCCTGGCGATGCATTGACATTTCAAGGAGAAATTCCACATCGGCCAGAAAATTTGCTGACCATGCCTATCCGCTTCCTAGCCATCATCCACTACAACACACCAACAACTGCCGCCGAGGAAAATGTCGCTTGAACATTGAAAATGCAACGTTGGACGATGTGCCTGTATTGAGCCGATTGCTAGATGCTTTATTCAACTTAGAGCAAGACTTTCAGCCGAACACTCAGCGACAAATACAAGGCATGACATTGCTATTACAACACCCTGACCGCGCCGTGATTAAAGTCGCGCGTGACAAGGGTCAGGTTATTGGTATGGTCAGTGCTCAGTTGGTGATTTCAACCGCAGAAGGTGCGCCTTCGGCTTGGGTTGAAGATATGGTGGTGCTAGAAAGGTATCGCGGTACAGGCGTGGGCCGCGGACTTTTAGAAAATGTACTGGCATGGGCAAAAGAAAAGGGAGCCACTCGCGCGCAATTATTGGTAGATTTGGATAATGAGCCAGCACTGGGTTACTACCAGCATTTGGGCTGGGCAACAACACGTTTAGCTGCACGTAGAATAATGTTGAGTCTCTAACAAGATATTTTCACGATGTATATAAAAAGGCGGACACCGAAGTGTCCGCCTTTTTTACATCTGAACTAGACTACTTTACTAAAACTTAATAGTGATAAGCACGTTCGCCGTGTTCGGTGGTATCGAGACCTTCGCGCTCGACATCTTCGGACACACGCAGACCGATTAATACATCAACGACCTTGTAAGCGATAAACGCGACCACACCAGACCAGACCAAGGTGGTGCCTACGCCCCAAGCCTGACTGGTCAGTTGAGCCATCATGTCGTAATCAGCTACTTTGTTGGCAACATAGTCATACACGCCGGTACCGCCCAGAGCAGGGTTCACTAGAATGCCGGTACTCATCGCGCCAAAGATGCCGCCGATGCAGTGCACGCCAAACACATCCAGTGAATCGTCGTAGCCCATCATGGACTTAACCTTGGTGACAAACATGAAGCACAGAGGAGACACCAATAGGCCTTGTACGATGGCACCCATAGGGCCTACGAAACCACAAGCCGGTGTAATTGCTACTAGACCGGCAACTGCCCCAGAAGCAGCACCCAACATAGAAGGCTTGCCTTTGGTAAACCATTCGACAAACATCCAAGAAGTAGCAGCAGCACAGGTTGCCAACAGAGTATTAGCGAACACCAGGGTTGCGAAACCACTAGCTTCAAGGTTAGAACCCACGTTGAAACCGAACCAGCCTACCCACAGCATGGAAGCACCAATCATGGTCATGGTCACACTGTGTGGTGCCATCGCTTCTTTGCCGAAACCGATACGCTTACCCAGCACAAGCGCGCCTACCAAGCCAGCAATACCAGCGTTGATGTGCACCACTGTACCGCCCGCGAAGTCCAGCGCGCCTTTTTGGAACACGAAACCAGCAAGCGCGGTTGCAGCCTCAGCAGCCTTTGCGTCGGTATACGCATCAGGACCTGCCCAGAACCAGACCATATGAGCTACTGGCAAGTAAGAGAAAGTGAACCACAAAATCATGAACAACAAGATTGCAGAGAATTTCATACGCTCTGCGAATGCACCCACGATCAAGGCCGGAGTAATGACCGCGAAGGTGAGCTGAAACGTCATGTAGATGTATTCCGGAATCACTACACCCTTACTAAAGGTAGCTGCGACTGAGTCAGGTGTCATACCATGCAAGAACAAGCGATCAAATCCGCCAAAAAACGGCGTACTACCTTGCGTGAACGCAATACTGTAGCCATATATCGCCCACAGAATGCCTAGAACACAGGTAATCATGAAAGTTTGCATGAGCACGGAAAGCATATTTTTGCTACGCACCATGCCACCGTAGAACAATCCCAATCCTGGCACACACATAAACAGTACCAGTACAGTGGCCACGATCATCCAGGCAGTATCACCCTTGTTCGGGACTGGAGCAGGTGGTGCCGTAGCAGCGGCAGGAGCAGCAGCCTCAGCTGGTGCGGCAGCAGGGGCAGCAGCTTCGGGTGCCACAGCAGGTGCAGCGGCCTCAGTGGCGACCGGTGCGGCAGCAGGAGCAGCGTCTTCAGCAAAGGTCACGCCAGTGAAGCCGAGCGCACCCAGCAACATCAGAGTGGAGAAAAAGCGTTTCATAGTGTTCTCCTTATAGCGCATCCGCGCCGGACTCGCCGGTACGGATACGATGAACTTGTTCGAGATCGAAGATAAAAATCTTGCCATCGCCGATTTTTCCGGTATTAGCTGATTTTTCGATAGCTTCGATGACTTGGTCTAGCATATTGTCGCTAATAGCGGCTTCTAGCTTGACTTTGGGCAGAAAATCCACGACGTATTCCGCGCCGCGATAGAGCTCGGTGTGGCCTTTCTGTCTGCCGAAACCCTTGACTTCGGTCACGGTGATGCCCTGTACGCCTATGGCGGATAGAGCCTCGCGCACCTCGTCAAGCTTGAACGGCTTGATGATGGCTGTAACGAATTTCATGATACCTCCTTGGTTAAAAAATGTTTCTAACGGAAAACTCTTAACAATAGCTATAACGTATTAGCAATAGCCGTGCCAACAAGATTTATTTATTTAATATCATAATGTTGCAAATAGTCTCTCTGGTTTTATGATGGAGTACGCCAGATTTGGTGCATGATGTCAGTGCGTGATGCACCGAGCTGGTGCTAAACATCTAAACCTGCTCTAGATAGGCGCGCCAGCCACCAAAGTGATGTCCTTTAAAGAATCTCTGATGCATGTTCGAATAATGCACTCTTGTTGGGTGAGGTCTTGGCCAGATGCACTTATGAGGTGAATGTCGGGTGTGCTTTAACTGATGTCGTTATCGGACTAAACTATCGCTGAGTGATTGGCACAATCAGTGTTCTGACTCTTAAGCTATCCAATGTAAAGGAACACCATGCCCTACTTGCATACTATTGGCCTTGAAACCTACCACTTCAGCGATCTCAAAACCTTGATGGCAAAAGCCACGCCTGCACGGTCTGGCGATTTTCTGGCCGGTGTGGCGGCGGAGACATATGCCGAGCGCATGGCGGCCAGAATGTGTCTGGCAGATGTCCCACTGAAGCGCTTTTTAGAAGAATTGCTGATTCCTTACGAAGATGACGAAGTGACGCGCTTGATTATGGACAAGCATGACGCCACCGCCTTCGCCGAGATTGCACATTTAACCGTGGGCGATTTCCGCAATTGGCTGCTGTCCGATACCACTGATAGTGCCACGCTGGAACGAGTCGCCCTCGGCATCACGCCCGAAATGGCGGCCGCCGTGAGCAAACTGATGCGTAACCAGGATTTGATTCTGGTAGCGCGGAAATGTCATGTAACGACAAAATTCCGCAACACCATAGGCCTGCCCGGCCACCTTTCCGTGCGCTTGCAGCCCAACCACCCCACTGACGATCCGCGCGGCATCGCGGCCTCTATCATCGACGGTTTGCTCTACGGCTCTGGCGACGCGGTGATAGGCATCAACCCTGCCACCGACAGTATCCCCGCGCTGATAGACCTCTACTACTTGGTAGATGAATTCATCACCGGTTTCAACATCCCCACACAATCCTGCATCCTCACGCACGTCACCAATCAAATCAAGGTGATGGAAAAAGGCGCACCTGTTGACCTCGTATTTCAATCTATCGCTGGTACAGAAAAAGCCAATACCGGTTTTGGTATCAACTTAGGGATTTTGCGCGAAGCCCAACAAGCTGCACTGGCCTTAAATCGTGGCACGGTGGGTAACAACGTAATGTATTTTGAAACCGGCCAAGGCTCTGCACTCTCCGCCAATGCCAATTTCGGCATGGATCAACAAACCTGTGAAGCCCGCGCCTATGCCGTTGCGCGTGAGTTTTCGCCCTTACTCAGCAATACCGTGGTGGGTTTTATCGGGCCGGAATACCTCTACGATGGCAAACAAATCACCCGTGCGGGGCTAGAAGACCATTTCTGCGGAAAGTTGTTGGGGCTGCCACTGGGTTGCGACGTATGCTATACCAACCACGCCGAAGCCGATCAGGACGACATGGATAACCTGATGACACTGCTCGCAACGGCTGGTTTAACGTTTATCATGGGCATCCCCGGCGCTGACGACATTATGCTCAACTACCAGACTACGTCATTCCACGACGCGCTTTACTTAAGAAACGTGCTGAACTTAAAACCCGCGCCGGAATTTGAACTGTGGCTGAAGCAGATGAATATTATGGATTCAAATGGCAAGGTTCAGCCCATCGCCGCCAACCAGTTGCTGCTGGAAAAACTCCCGCGCGCACTCAAGGCCGCCGCATGAAGCACGAACTCGTATCACAAGACGCTTGGAGCCATCTCAAACAATATACTCAAGCCAGAATTTCCTTGGGGCGAGCAGGTAGCAGCTTGCCCACACAAGAAATTCTAAATTTTGGTGCAGCCCATGCGTTAGCCAGAGATGCCGTACATACACGCTTTGATTCGCTGCAACTCGCCGCATCCCTTACAACGGCTGGCTTTAGCACGCTACAAGTGCAAAGTCGCGCGCCTGATCGCCACACCTATTTATTACGGCCTGATATGGGAAGGAGTTTAAGCGAGGCTAGCGCCAACCAGCTGCTGGATCATCCTGAAAAAGAGTTTGATTTGTTGCTGGTGGTGGGCGATGGATTATCTTCTTTGGCCGTGCATAACCACGCTCAATTTTTGTTAGAAGCCGTTCACGGTCTAGCGCCTAAACATTGGCGCATGAGCCCAATAGTGCTTGCCACGCAAGCCCGTGTCGCGATTAGTGACGAAATCGGATCTGCATTAAAAGCCAAAGTCGTCGCCATGCTGGTAGGTGAAAGACCGGGGCTCAGCTCGCCTGATAGCCTAGGTGTTTACATCACCTACGCACCCAAATCCGGACGGCAGGACGGTGAGCGCAATTGCATTTCTAACATTCGTCCCGAAGGTTTAAGTTACACCGAGGCTGCCAAGAAAATCGTCTGGCTGGTCAATGAGGCCATGCGCTTAGGCTTGTCTGGCGTGGGTTTGAAGGACGAGAGCGATATGGTGAATGTGGGTCAAGAATCCGTGCCGTCCTTACCAAGTCCATAAGGTCATCTGGGGATAACGAAACTAGAGACCGCTCTGCTACACTAGCGTTTGACCAAAACCAACGCAGGAGCAAGCCATGATACAACCCAAATTTCTAGAAGATATTTCTACTAAAATCAAAGAATTAGTTTCTACCAGCCCAGCCGCCGACATTGAAAAAAATCTGCGTAGCCTGCTACAAAGCGCTTTCGCCAAATTAGATTTAGTGACGCGTGAAGAATTTGATGCTCAAACTCAGGTGTTGTTAAAGGCGCGTGAACAGCTTGATGTACTGGCAGAAAAAGTCACCGCTTTGGAGAACGTCAAGATGGCTACGGTAAAGCCAGCCGCAAAACCCGCTACAAAACCAAAAGCAAAACCTAAGGCATCTTGAAACTTGGGTACCTCTAAAAATCCAAGTTCCTAAGCAAGGCAAGGCGCGAGCAAAAAATTGCGACGCGGCATATGGGTACTATGTAAGGAGTAATTTTTTGTGAGTAACGCAGCATGGCAACGGAAATTGGATTTTAATTGTCTTTAGCGGTTCTTTACAGCCGCGCCTTGTCCGGTATGGATGCGCCGCCGGTCACGGTAGAAGTGCATCTCGCCAATGGCTTGCCTAATTTCACCATCGTCGGCTTGCCGGAAGCCGAGGTTAAAGAGAGCAAAGACCGGGTCAGGGCGGCTTTGCAAACTTCTCGCTTCGAATTCCCCGCACGACGCATCACCGTCAACTTGGCCCCTGCTGATTTACCCAAAGAAAGCGGACGTTTCGATTTACCCATTGCATTAGGCATTCTTGCGGCTTCAGGACAAATTCCACGCGACAAGCTAAAAGACTATGAGTTTGCTGGCGAATTAGCGTTAACCGGCGAGCTACGTCCTATCCGCGGTGCTTTAGCGATGACACTGAAAGCGCATCGCGATGGTCGCGCGTTTATTCTGCCGCAACAAAGTGCGCTGGAAGCTGCACTGGTACAAGATGCTGTCATCTACCCCGCAACAACGCTACTGCAAGTTTGCGCCCATTTGGCGGGGCGTGAACCTTTGCCGCGTCAGGCGGCTACGCCACCCAGCATCATTCCACATTACCCTGATTTGAGTGAAGTCAAAGGCCAGTTGGCGGCCAAACGCGCTTTGGAAATCGCCGCGGCGGGCGGTCATAGCCTGTTGATGACGGGACCACCGGGCACAGGTAAGTCCATGCTAGCGGCACGCTTCCCCGGAATCTTGCCGAATATGCAGGAAGACGAAGCACTGGAAAGTGCGGCAATCGCCTCGCTCAACGGGGGATTCAAGCTGGAAAACTGGAAGCAGCGACCCTACCGAGCTCCGCATCACACCGCGTCCGCAGTAGCCTTGGTCGGTGGCGGTGGCAATCCACGTCCAGGCGAAATATCGCTCGCGCATCACGGTGTATTGTTTCTAGACGAGCTGCCGGAATTCACCCGCACCGTACTAGAAGTGCTACGCGAACCATTGGAATCAGGTCGCATCACCATTTCACGCGCGGCGAGACAGGCAGACTTTCCCGCACAGTTCCAGTTGGTCGCCGCGATGAACCCCTGCCCGTGCGGGTTTTTGGGGCATCATAACGGCAAATGCCGTTGTAACCCAGACCAAGTGGCGCGCTATCGAGCGAGAATTTCTGGTCCTTTGCTCGATAGAATCGATTTGCAGATTGATGTCCCCGCATTACCCGAAAAAGACCTGACCAATGCTGCAGTTGGCGAGACTAGCCAACAGGTTCGACCACGAGTGGAAGCAGCGAGGCAACGACAATTAGCGCGGCAAGGCAAGCCTAACTTCCTACTTTCGACACTGGAGATAGATGCTCATTGCGCGGTGGATGACGCGGCCAGTCAATTGCTGAAACAGGCCATCACCAAGTTGGATCTGTCGGCACGTGCTTATCATCGCATCCTCAAAGTCGCGCGTACCATTGCGGACTTGGCGGGTGTCGTCAACATCACCACGCCGCATATTGCCGAAGCTATTCAATACCGCCGTTTCGACAAAAACTAAACAATGCAACTCAATTCTCACGAACTCAAGTGCTGGTATCAAGAGGCACGTGCAGCTTACCTTTATTTTGTGCTGTCTGATGCTGAGGTTGGCACGTCGCGTCAACTAGTGTTTTTGGAATTGGCTAATGAGGCCAAGGAACAAGCGTTGTTATGGGCGATAGAGGCGCGCAAAAGCCACATTGCTGTGCCGGAATACACACCGGATAGACTGGTGAAAGCAACAATCTGGCTGATACAAAAATGTGGCGTGCGGCCGCTAATACCATTGCTGCGTTTGCTGAAGTTACGGGGCTTGAAGATGTTTTCACAACCGCCCTTGCGAAACTCTGGACAACAAAATCATCCGGTTTTCGGGTTCAACGAAGGATTATTTGGCTTGAGTCTGCTGCTTATTGGCTTGGTGGCTGCTGAAACCAGCCAAGGAGTCATCGTGCTGATATTAGCCGCTGGGCTGTTGGCAGGCGCTATCGCCACCGCGGTTGGCGAGTACTTTTCCGCCAAAGCAGGCAAACTCCCTAGCGCCTCGCAAAATTCTGAACATGATGAACTGACCCGCATCTATCAAGCGCGTGGCATGAGCCAACTACAAGCGCACGAGTTGGTTACCAGGGTGATGGCTGATCCTGACGCAGAAGAAGAAGTCGAAGAACTTATAGTAGAGCCTGAACCCGTGGCACAAACGCCTATTTCACCAACACAACTAGCGTTGCGCGCATTTTTCACATTCGTGGCGGGTGGCGCGATCCCTCTTTTGCCTTATTTACTAGGGATTGAACGCCATCCTTTATTGATGGCCTTGGTGTTCTCCGGTATTGCTATGATGCTAACGGGCGCAAAAATAGGGGCATTATTTGGCCGTATCCCTTTGTGGAGTGCGTTTCGGATGCTGGGAGTGGGAGTTTTGTTAGGCCTGCTGGCTTATTTGATAGGCGGAATGTTTAAGGTTTAAGCCACCCGCTTGCGCATCAAAAAAGTGTATTCGCGCTTGGTTTTACCCTCGGCTTCTGTGAAAGACAATATCTCATGACCGGTTTGGCGCGCAAAAGCATGAAAGTCTTTTACCGAACCCGGGTCGGTCGCCACGACTTTTAGCACCTGACCGCCGCTGAGTTCCGCCAACGCTTTTTTGCAACGCAGGATGGGAAGAGGACAATTCAAGTTGCGCGCATCCAGTTCTTTGTCGAACTCCATCAAATTACACCTTCGCAACGAAAGGCAGACCAGCTTGTCCCCAAGCCATGATGCCACCTTGCAGGTTAAATAGCGCGGTAAAGCCCTGTTCAGCCAAGTACATACAGGCGTGGGCAGAGCGCACACCGCTATGGCAATAAACCACGATAGGGGTATCGTCGCCAAGCTCGTTCCAGCGCATGGGCAAGTCATTCAGGACGATGTGTTTTGCGCCGCTGATAATGCCGCGTGAAACTTCGTCGTCATTGCGCACATCAACCAGCTGCAACGCGCCTGCGGCTTGCATCGTTTGCAGCGCTGAAGGGGTAATTTCTTGATAGCGGGACATAGAAGCGTCCTTATTTTATACAAGGAGTGGTGGCTAGATAAATCTAGCTTTTCAGATTTTGTACTTCGTACAAATCTGGTGGCCGGGGGCAGAATCGAACTGCCGACACGCGGATTTTCAATCCGCTGCTCTACCGACTGAGCTACCCGGCCATACTTGAAACAACATTAAAACTACTCATCCCAGCTTCGGAATTCCGAGAGCGGGCGATTATAGCAAAGGCACTTGTTTTAGGCACACCTTTTTCCAGGATACCTCTAAAAATTCAAATTCCTAAGCAAGGCAAGGCGCGAGCAAAAAATTACGACGCGGCATATGGATAATATGTAAGAAGTCATTTTTTGTGAGCAACGTAGCATGGCGACGGAAGTTGGATTTTTAGAGGTGTCCTCAAGACATTTGACGTAAGTAGAAGGTATGCGGTACAAGAGCATTTCAATTTCCCAGCGCCAACTTCATGACATCTTCACAGTCAATATCCAACATGCATCAACAACTTCAGCATGCCATAGACACTAAAACCAAACCCTTAGGAGCTTTAGGTAAGTTGGAAAGCTTGGCTTTGCGTATAGGTTTGGTGCAACAAACACTGAACCCAAAACTCAATCGTCCTGTGATTTTGGTGTTCGCGGGTGATCACGGCATCGCGGAATCAGGCGTGAGCCCTTTTCCGCAAGCGGTAACCTACCAGATGGTGCTGAATTTTCTGGCGGGAGGCGCTGCCATCAATGTATTTGCCCGGCAGCACGGTATTCAATTACGTGTCGTGGATGCAGGTGTCGCGGCTGATTTTCCACCGCATCCTGACTTGATCGACGCCAAAATCGCCAACGGCACCGCCAATTTCCTGGCCCAGCCTGCGATGTCTGCCGAGCAATGTCAGGCAGCTATTACCAAGGGCAAAGCGCTGGCACTGGCCGAGATTGCGGCAGGCAGCAACGTGCTTGGCTTTGGCGAGATGGGAATCGCCAATACTTCCAGCGCGGCTGCATTGATGAGCGTATTGTGCGGCTTGCCCATCAGTCAATGCGCCGGGCGAGGTACCGGCCTAGATGATGCCGGCTTATCCAAAAAGATTAAGACACTGCAACAAGCACTGGAGCATCATGGTTTAACTGGAAGCGACCCATTACGGGTGCTGGCAACGTTTGGTGGGTTCGAAGTGGCGATGATGGTAGGTGCCATGCTAGGTGCGGCGGAAAAGAGCGCGTTATTGCTCATAGATGGTTTCATAGCCACCTCTGCCTTGCTAGTGGCCTCCAAACTGCATCCCACCATACTGGATTATTGCGTGTTCACCCATCGCTCCGGTGAAGCCGGGCATACGCGCTTGCTGGCAGAGCTAGGTGCAGAGCCGCTACTGGATTTAGGGATGCGGCTGGGCGAAGGTACGGGCTGTGCTGTGGCTTACCCCTTGTTGCAGTCCGCAGTCAATTTTCTCAACGAAATGGCATCGTTCGAATCGGCCGGGGTCAGCGGAATTTCAGAATAAAATAAGATGAAATACCAAATTCAGCTTTTCTTTACTGCACTCACTTTCTTCACGCGCATCCCTTGCGCCAGATGGGGCGTGCATACCGAGCAAGACCTCAATCGTTCAACCCGATTTTTTCCCTTGGTCGGTATCGTTGTCGGCGCGGCAGTGGCATTGGTGTTTTATGTTTCGGTCATGTTGTTACCGCAGGGTTTGGCGATACTGTTAAGCATGGTGGCGAGCCTATATCTCACTGGCGCTTTTCACGAAGACGGCTTGTCTGATGCAGTAGACGGCTTGGGTGGAGGATGGGAGAAAGAGCAGATGCTCACCATCATGAAAGATTCACGCATCGGCAACTATGGCGCGGCGGCTTTGTTCATGGCGCTGCTCATCAAGTTTGAAGCGCTTGCTGCGCTTCCCGCTACACTCATTCCAGTAGTGCTGATTGCCGCCCACGCCTTGAGTAGATTGGTCGCTGCCAGCCTGATGATGACTCAAGAATATGTGCGCGAAAACGGCAAAGCCAAACCTTTGGCAACACAGATGACAGCCGCAGAATTCGCCCTGTGTACCGCATTCGGCTTGGCACCGCTCTACTGGTTGCCGCTGCATGCGTTGTGGGCGCTGTTGCCGGTGATCTTGATACGCTGGTGGTTCGGGCGCTTATTGCAAAGAAAATTGGGCGGCTATACCGGCGATTGCCTGGGTGCCATGCAGCAGTTGAGTGAGATTGCTTTTTACATCGGAGTGGTAGCTTGTATCTCACGCTGATCCGCCACACCAAAGTGCTGGCGCACGGCCTGTGCTATGGCCGTCACGACCCGCCACTGGCCGAGACTTTTGAGCAGGAAGCCGCCGCCATCAAAGCCCAATTGCAAGCGCTGCCCGACATACCGATTTATTGCAGCCCCGCACAAAGATGCCGAATGCTGGCCAATGCGCTACAAGTCGCGCACCAGCATGACGACCGGTTGCAGGAAATCAATTTTGGCGATTGGGATGGCCGCAACTGGCTGGATATTCCGCGGGTGGAAAGTGAGGCTTGGCTGGCCGACTTTGTGAACCATGTGCCACCCAACGGCGAAAGCTACGCACAACTAAGCCAGCGGGTGCTGGGGCTGCTGCGTGAATTGGCG
>JANYIK010000001.1 GCA_025362115.1 Methylophilaceae bacterium | reverse complement strand
GCATCGCAGACGTTGCAGATGACTTCGGTGCGACTCATGCCGTGGCTCACGTCCCGTTTCTCCAGCACATTGTCCGGGTTGAGCGCCTTGAAGTAGCTAGGCCAGCCACAACCGGAATCGAATTTGGTATCAGACTCGAATAACGGTGTGCCGCAGCACACGCAGGTGTAGATGCCATGCTCGTGATGGTCAGTGTATTCGCCGGTGCCGGGTCGCTCGGTGGCAGCATGGCGCGTCACCTGGTATTGGATAGGCGTGAGCATTTTTTGCCATTCCGCCTCAGTTTTGACGACTTTTTTCATAACAATCTCCTTACTCCCTCTTTAATCGCAGAATAATCCAGGTCTGTCAGCTAAGCAATTGCAAATTTCGCTTTAGCCTCCATCGTGATAACCTTCTGACTTTGGAACTTGCTAGGAAGTTTCTGGTTAGGCTCTCAACGCTTCGATACATTTTTCGTTCGTCCTGAGTGCCGCGCAAAGCGCGGTTTATCGAAGGATGGACGAAAAATACTCAGCGCGAACGGGTTTTATTAGGGCTTTTTTAACATCATTATGTTTAACCATCTGCGAGAAGACATCGCCGTCGTTTTCGAACGTGACCCGGCGGCGCGCAATACCTGGGAGGTGCTCACCACTTATCCGGGCGTACATGCGCTCATTTTCCACCGCCTGACGCATTGGCTGTGGGGCATAGGCTTGCGCTGGCTGGCACGCTTCATTTCGCACATCGCGCGCTGGTTGACGGGTATTGAGATTCACCCCGGCGCGACTATAGGCCGCCGCTTCTTTATCGACCACGGTATGGGCGTGGTGATAGGCGAGACCGCCGTCATCATGGACGATTGCACCCTGTACCACGGCGTGACCTTGGGGGGCACTTCGTGGAACAAAGGTAGGCGCCACCCCACGCTGGAAAGCGGTGTGGTGATTGGTGCTGGGGCCAAGGTATTGGGACCCATTACCATAGGAGCAGGTGCCAAGATAGGCTCTAACGCGGTGGTGGTGAAGGATGTGCCAGCGGGAGCCACCGCAGTGGGTATCCCGGCGCGCATCCTGGATCAGGAAAAAGCCAAGAAACGCGACAAGACCGCACGCAAGATGGGTTTCTCTGCCTATGCCGTGGGGGATGATGGTAATGACCCGATGGCAAAGGCAATACATGCACTACTCGACCATGCCGATCAACAGGATAAGCGCTTGCAGGCGATGACCAAACAGCTCTCCAAGCTAGGCGCAGACTTGGAAGTGGACGAAAAAGTGGGCGAGGCTTTTGACGTTAATCACCTCAATAAAATAGTTGACTAAAGTTGTAGGGTATTATACAATTCTGGCATGTTAAATCTTTGTGCCAGCCTTATTTAATCATGCTTCGATACATTTCCGTTTTAACTTTTCCGTTCGCCCCCGGATCGGGTCCGGGGCAGGCTCTGAGTGCTTCGCAACGCGTGGCGTATCGAAGGGGGAATGGAAAAGTTAAAACGGAAACACTCAGCACGAACGGATTCATCATGAGGTTTGAGTCGTGAGACTTACCACCAAAGGCCGTTTTGCCGTCACCGCGATGCTGGATCTCGCCTTGAATGAAGACGGTCGCCCCGTGACTTTGGCGGATATTAGCGAGCGCCAGAGTATTTCGCTTTCCTATCTGGAGCAGCTGTTCAGCCGTTTGCGTCAAAGCGGTTTGGTCAAAAGCGTGCGTGGTCCTGGTGGTGGTTATCGGTTGGCATTGGCGCTGAATGAGGTGTCGGTGTCGGCCATTATCCACGCGGTAGACGAACAGATCGATGCCACCCAGTGCGGCGGCAACGAGAATTGCCAGGATGAGAAACGCTGCATGACCCACGATTTATGGACTTCGCTCAACCACAAGATTTTTGATTATCTTGAAGGTGTAAGTTTGCAGCATTTGGTAGCGGCGCAGCAGGCCGAAAAGGTGGTGGTGATTAGCCAGCCAGCCAGCAAGAGGGCGTTGGGGGCAGGAGTTTAATCAATATGGATGCTGTCTATTTTGATCACAATGCTTCCAGCCCATTAGATGCAAGGGTGCTGGAAGCGATGATGCCCTATTTGGCATCCGGCAACGCCAGTAGCCGCCACAGTTTTGGGCGCAAGGCGCGCGAAGCTGTGGAGTCAGCAAGACAGCAAGTGGCGGAAAGTTTGGGGGCACACCCAACCCAGTTAGCATTCACTAGCGGCGGCACTGAGGCAGACAACCTCGGTCTGCTGGGCATGGGGGCTAACTTGAAGCCCAGCCAGATTATAGTGAGCGCGGTGGAACATCCGGCGGTGCTGCGAACTGCCGAAGCCATGCGTCGCCAGGGTTGGCAATTGCGTAAAGTGGGCGTGGATGCAGATGGGTTAGTGCGAATAGACGATTTTCTTGCTGCTTTGGAAGCGCCTACCGGTCTGGTGTCGGTGATGATGGCGAATAACGAAACCGGTGTGGTGCAAGACATTGCGGCGATGGCTGAATTGGCGCGGCAAAGGAAGGCAGTGTTTCATACTGACGCGGTGCAGGGTTTGGGCAAGATGGCTATCAATTTCGCCGAACTGAATCGCCACGGTGTCGGCGCATTGAGCGTTTCGGCCCACAAGATAGGCGGGCCGCAGGGTGCGGGCGCTTTGGTGATAGACAAGAAACTGGATATTCGTGCCATACAGTTTGGCGGCGGGCAAGAAAAAGGTTTGCGCGGCGGCAGCGAGAATGTGGCGGCGATTGTGGGTTTTGGTGCGGCGTGCAGCCTATTGAAAGTGCAGCAAAGCGCCCAACATACCTATCAGTTGCGGGAGGTTTTAGAGCAAGGTATTACCGATTTGGGTGGCGTGGTTTTCGGTGCGAATGCCAAACGCTTGAGTAGCACCAGCTTTTTTTCTTTTCCCGATGTGGATGGCGAAACCCTGGTGGTGGCGCTGGATAGAGCAGGGTTTGCAGTCGCCAGCGGTTCGGCGTGTTCCAGTGATAGCACTGATCCCAGCCCGGTATTGCTGGCGATGGGTGTCATGCCAGAATTGGCGCAGGGCGCGGTGCGTGTGAGTTTGAACCACAGCAATACGATGCATGAAGTACAGGATTTTTTGCAGGCGCTAAACCATGCGCTAAACAAGATGCAGCAACTGGCAGCAATAGCAGCTTAAAAGGAAAAAACATGAGCAAGACCCCGATATATTTAGATTATTCCGCTACCACGCCAGTAGACAAGCGCGTGGCCGAGGCGATGATCCCTTATTTGACCGAGCATTTCGGCAATCCTGCCTCGCGTTCGCACAGTTTTGGCTGGACGGCGGATGACGCAGTAGAAAATGCCCGTGAGCAAGTCGCCGCCTTGGTGAATTGCGATTCCAAGGAAATCGCTTGGACATCCGGCGCGACCGAATCCAATAATCTTGCTATCAAGGGCGCGGCCAACTTTTACGCTGCCAGCAAGGGCAAGCACATCATCACCGTGATGACCGAACACAAGGCAGTGATAGACCCGGTTCGTGAACTGGAGCGTCAAGGTTTTGAGGCTACTTTCCTTGAGCCTGAACCTAATGGTTTGCTGGATATCGCCAAATTCAAAGCCGCGCTACGACCTGATACCGTGCTGGCTTCGGTGATGTTGGTGAATAACGAAATCGGCGTGATTCAAGATATTGAGGCGATAGGTAATCTGTGCCGCGCCAACGGCACGATTTTCCATGTGGATGCGGCGCAAGCCACGGGCAAGGTCGAAATCAACCTAGAAAAACTGCCAGTAGATTTGATGAGCTTTTCCGCGCACAAAACCTACGGTCCTAAAGGCATAGGCGCACTCTATGTACGCCGCAAACCAAGAGTAAGGCTGGAAGCGCAAATGCACGGTGGCGGCCATGAACGCGGTTTCCGCTCAGGCACATTGCCCACGCACCAAATCGTCGGCATGGGCGAAGCCTTCCGTATTGCTAAAGACGAAATGGCGTTGGAAAACGCACGTATCCGTCGCCTGAGAGACAAGCTGCTGGCGGGTTTGAGCGAGATTGAAGAGGTGTATGTGAATGGTGACCTCAAGCAACGTGTGCCACACAACCTCAACATCAGCTTCAATTATGTGGAGGGCGAATCGCTGATTATGGCGGTGAAGGATATTGCAGTTTCCAGCGGCTCGGCCTGTACCTCGGCGAGTTTGGAGCCATCGTATGTGCTGCGCGCGTTGGGGCGTAGCGATGAGCTGGCGCATAGCTCGATACGGTTTTCGATTGGTCGGTATACGACTGAGGAGGACGTGGATTACACCATTGATTTGCTGAAGATCAAGATTGAAAAGTTGCGTGAGTTGTCCCCGCTTTGGGAGATGTTCCAAGAGGGAATTGATATATCAAAAGTTGAGTGGGCTGCCCACTAAAGGAGCAATAAAATGGCATATTCAGACAAAGTTTTAGATCACTACGAAAACCCGCGCAATGTAGGCGTGTTGGATAAAAACGACGACCACGTTGGTACCGGCATGGTGGGTGCGCCTGCCTGTGGTGACGTGATGAAGCTGCAAATTCGCGTCAATGACGACGGTGTCATCGAAGATGCCAAGTTCAAGACTTATGGTTGCGGTTCTGCGATTGCTTCATCTTCGCTGGTGACCGAATGGTTGAAGGGCAAGAATCTGGATCAAGCGATGACCATCAAGAATTCCGACATCGCCGAAGAGTTGGCTTTGCCGCCAGTGAAGATACACTGCTCGGTGTTGGCAGAAGATGCCATCAAGGCCGCCATTGCGGATTTGAAACAAAAACAGGCGATTGAGGTTTAATCAAAGGCATGGCTATCACGCTCACAGCACCAGCCGCAGCCCGCGTGCAAAAGTTTATTGCCAATCGTGGCAAGGGCGTGGGTTTGCGCTTGGGGGTTAAAACCACGGGTTGCTCCGGCATGGCTTATACGCTGGAGTTCGTGGACGAAACTAATCCTGAAGATGTGGCGTTTGAAAGCCACGGCGTGAAGGTGATCGTTGACCCGAAAAGTCTGGTGTATATAGACGGCACAGAGTTGGACTTTGCTAAAGAAGGCTTGAACGAGGGCTTTAAGTTCAACAATCCAAACGTCAAAGATGAGTGCGGCTGCGGGGAGAGCTTTACTGTTTGATTTTTTGTAAATCGAACGTGGCCAGTGTTCGCGTATGAGCCAAACCCATTTCCAGCTTTTTAACCTACCCCAAACCTTTGCCATTGATTTAGCGGCGCTTGATACTCAATACCGTCGCCTGCAAAGCGAAGTGCACCCTGACCGCTTTGCATCTGCGTCGGACGCTGAAAAGCGTCAGTCTTTGCAACTGGCTACCCAAGCTAATGATGCATACCAAACTCTGAAAAATCCATTACAGCGTGGTCGCTACTTGTTACAACTCAAAGGCATAGACACGCTGGAAGAATCCAACACGGCGATGCCGACAGTTTTTTTGATACAGCAGATGGAGTGGCGTGAAACGATAGAAGATGCGCAAAATGTGGCGCAGCTTGAAGTTTTGCAACAGGAGCTACGCGACGGCACTAAGGCGCTGCAAACCAAACTGGAAGCAGCACTTGACCAGAACAATGATGACAAGGCCGCGACTGAGGCGGTGCGCCAGTTGAGTTTTATGGATAAACTTCTTACCGAAATTGATAGCGCTATTGAACAACATGACAATTAAATCACCACGTCATTCCAGCGGAAGCTGGAATCCAGTTTTGACTGGAGTTTGGATTCCAGCTTCCGCTGGAATGACGGAAAACTAATTTATGGCGCTATTACAAATCTCTGAACCCGGCATGAGCGCCGCACCGCATCAGCACAAGTTGGCGGTGGGCATAGATTTAGGCACGACCAACTCGCTCGTCGCCACTGTTCGCAGTGGCATGAGCGTGGTGCTCAAGGATGAAGATGGTCGAGCTTTGTTGCCTTCCATCGTGCGTTATCAATCAAATGCTGTGGAAGTTGGTTACGCAGCGCAAAAACATCAAAGTCACGATCCGCTCAACACCATTGCCTCGGCCAAGCGCCTGATGGGACGGGGTTTGCAAGACGTGGATGCCTCGCATCTGCCCTATCGCTTTGTGGATGCGCCGGGCATGGTGCAAATCAATACCATCGCAGGTATCAAAAGCCCAATCGAAATTTCTGCGGAAATTCTCAAAAACCTCAAAGCTCGTGCCGAGAAATCGCTAGGCGGTGAGCTAGTGGGCGCGGTAATTACCGTTCCCGCCTATTTCGACGACGCGCAGCGCCAAGCAACCAAAGATGCAGCGACACTCGCCGGACTTAATGTGCTGCGCCTGCTCAACGAACCCACTGCCGCTGCCGTGGCCTATGGTTTGGATAATGGTTCGGAAGGCGTGTATGTGATTTATGACCTTGGTGGCGGCACGTTCGATGTTTCGATTTTGCGCTTAAGCAAGGGCGTGTTCGAGGTGTTGGCGACTAATGGAGATTCCGCGTTGGGCGGTGACGATTTCGACCGCCGCATCTATTGCTGGATGCTGGAGCAAGCCAAGCTGTCACTGCTCTCACCGGAAGACAACGCGCATCTGCTGACCAAAGCACGTGAGGCCAAAGAATGGCTCACCGACCATCCTGAGGCGCAAATTACCTGCGTATTG
>JANYIK010000163.1 GCA_025362115.1 Methylophilaceae bacterium | reverse complement strand
AATGCCACCCAACATGCCGCCTGCGTTGTTGCTGAGGAATCCTTGAGGGGTCATCTCGTCGCCGTGTTCGGTGCCTTTTTGCGCCACCGAAGCGAAGCCAGAACCAATTTCCACACCCTTCACCGCGTTGATGCTCATCAGCGCATAGGCCAACTCGGCATCCAGTCTGTCGTACACCGGTTCTCCCAAACCCACGGGCACATTCTCTGCCACCACGCTGATTTTGGCACCCACCGAATCGCCCGATTTTCTGAGAGCGTCCATATAGTCTTCAAGGCGCGGAACCATGTCAGGGTCGGCGCAAAAGAAAGGGTTTTGGTTGACCGAATCCCAAGTTTTGAACGGAATGACCACCTCGCCTAACTGGCTCATATAGCCACGTATCAGCACACCGAATTTTTCACTCAACCATTTCTTTGCTATCGCTCCAGCAGCCACCCGCACCGCAGTTTCTCTCGCCGAAGAACGCCCGCCACCGCGATAGTCGCGAAAGCCATATTTTTGTGTATACACATAATCGGCGTGCCCGGGACGGAAGGTGTCAATCAGGTTGCCGTAATCTTTGCTTTTTTGGTCTTCGTTGCGGATAAGTAGCGCGATGGGCGTACCAGTGGTTTTGCCTTCAAACACACCGGACAGAATTTCCACAGAATCCGGCTCACGGCGCTGCGTGACATGGCGCGAAGTGCCAGGCTTGCGTCTATCTAGTTCTATTTGGATGTCGGCTTCGCACAAATCCATGCCTGGGGGGCAGCCATCCACCACACAGCCTATCGCCGGGCCGTGACTTTCGCCAAAGGAAGTAACGGTGAACAGAGTGCCTAAGGTGTTACCTGACATGATGTAAAACTCTCTTGTATACGCTGTCGCAATTTTAGCATAGCCACACTATCACTCCGCATACGGTCATAGTCTTGTCATACATTGAGCGAATACTAAGCAAGCGAAAAGTGCGATTGAATTATTTTGATTCAATCCACTCCAAGCAATGCTGAATTACCGTTCGGCCTAGTTTTAAGACTTCTCAAAAGGAAACCAGCATCATGCAAGTCACCAATACAGATTCAAACGCCGCACCTGTCGTCTATCCCACTCAGTTGTTGACACATTTTTCGCCAGTTTTGAACAACCCTAGTCACGATTATGTTAAAAATGCGGAACTCATTCGCACAGTTTTAGAACAGGCCTTGCTCGCCAAAAATATATCGGTTTTTTGCGATTGCGTATAACCCGATCAAGCCTTTAAGCCTTTAATCCACTGCGAATAAACATGCTCAGCCACATGGTTAAGGGTCGATATTCGCTGGCTTAATTCCTGTTTAATTTCCGCCACCCCCTGCACCGCGGGGCTTGAAGCTGATTCTTCTATCTCATCCAACCCCTCGACACACCACTGATTCACCATACCAATGGTCATTTCAATGTGTGATTGAAAGGCCAGATGTTTGCCCAGCGAAAATGCCTGAATTTCACAATAACGACTAGCCAAGAGATGAGCCGCGCCGGATGGCAGCGTGAAAGTCTCGCCATGCCAATGAAAGCTCTGAAAATTTCTAATCTGACTAAACCAACGCGCAGCTTCTTTATTTGCAGAAACATGCACCTCGCCCCAGCCGATTTCCTTAACCGGGTTTTTACCCACGGTGCCGCCTAATGCCTTCGCTATCAACTGACCTCCCAAGCAGTGTCCAAGCACAGGGATATCGGCCGCAACCGCTTGTTGTATGAGTGACAGCGATTGAGGAATCCATGGCAGATTATCATTCGCGCTCATCGGGCCACCCATGAACACCAGTCCGCTAAACGCGTTTACTTCAGTGGGTACAGCATCGCCCACATCTATACAAAAAAGCGTCCATTTCAAACCATGTGCATCCAGAAAATCAGCCAAATAACCCGGATTTTCATGTGCGATATGGCGAAAGATTGCGATTGGTTTCATTGTTCAATATTCCTGTATTGTCCGACTGGTAAGCCTTCCAGAGTATATTCCCCGACGGCGTAGCGAATCAAACGCAAGGTTGGAAAGCCCACTTTGGCGGTCATACGTCGTACTTGGCGATTTTTACCTTCGCTGATTTTAATTTCGAGCCAACTCGTTGGAATCGCTTTACGCACACGGATCGGTGGATCTCTCGGCCATAAATTGGCAGGCTCTTCTATCACCCTGACACTGGCTGGCCGAGTCACGAAATCACCCAAATCCACCCCACGACGCAAGGGCTCAACATCAGCATCTGTCGGAATGCCCTCAACTTGTACCCAGTAGGTTTTGATGTGCTTGTTTTTGGGGTGCGAAAGCCGGTGCTGCAACACACCATCATCGGTTAAAATAAGACAGCCCTCACTATCACTGTCCAATCTTCCCGCAGCATAGACTCCGGGCACTTGAATAAAGTCTTTAAGCGTTGGGTATGTTTCGTGCTCGGTAAACTGGCAAACAACGTTAAATGGCTTGTTAAACAGAATAATCATTTTTTAAGGAAATTTTCACCATGTCCCAAAGAATCAACGTACCCACCGACGGAGAAAAGATCACAGTCAATGCTGATAACAGTCTGAGCGTGCCAGACCATCCGATTATCCCATTTATCGAGGGTGACGGTATAGGCGCGGACATCACTCCGCCCATGAAACACGTGCTGGATAGCGCTGTGCTCAAGGCTTATGGCGGCAAACGCAAGATACACTGGATGGAAGTCTACGCTGGCGAAAAGGCGCTAGGACAATATGGTGAGTGGTTACCTGAAGACACCATGACCGCAGTACGAGACTATGTGATCTCCATCAAGGGGCCATTGACCACTCCAGTTGGCGGCGGCATGCGCTCCCTGAATGTGACCTTGCGCCAGGAACTAGATTTGTACGTATGCCTGCGTCCAATACAGTATTTCCAAGGAGTACCCAGCCCAGTCAAGCATCCCGAAAAAACCGACATGGTGATTTTCCGTGAAAATACCGAGGATATTTATGCGGGCATTGAATGGGCGGCCGGTACTGAAGATTGCAAAAAAGTCATCGCATTTTTGGAAGAGCTGGGTGCCACCAAGAAAATCCGCTTTCCAGAGTCCTCCGCCATTGGTATCAAACCTGTGTCTAAAGATGGCAGCCAACGACTGATTCGCAAAGCCATTCAGTACGCCATTGATAATAATAAAAAAACGGTGACTTTGGTACACAAAGGCAACATCATGAAATTCACCGAGGGTGGTTTTAAAAACTGGGGTTACGAGCTGGCGAAACAGGAGTTTGGTGCAGAAGTCATTGATGGCGGCCCTTGGTGCAAATTACCTAATGGTATCGTCATCAAGGATTGCATTGCCGATGCCTTCTTGCAGGAAATCCTGCTCCACCCGCAAGACTATGACGTAGTAGCCACACTAAATCTGAATGGTGATTATATTTCTGATGCCCTAGCAGCCCAAGTCGGCGGCATCGGCATCGCCCCCGGGGCGAACATGTCCGACACCATCGCCATGTTTGAAGCCACCCACGGTACAGCCCCCAAGATCGCCGGGCAAGACATCGCGAATCCGTCTTCTTTGATACTTTCAGCCGAAATGATGTTGCGCCACATGGGCTGGGTGGAGGCAGCGGATTTAGTGTTGCAAGGTGTAGGCAAAGCGATTGGTGCCAAGCGCGTAACACATGATTTTTCTAGTCAGATGGAAGGTGCTACGCAAGTAGGCAGCGCGCAATTTGGCAAAGAAATAGTGGCTCAGATGTAGCTTAGGCGCGCTTAAACAATAACGTAAAGCTATGCTGGAGGCATTATTCACATCCAAGAAAACCTTCTCTAAACGCTAAGGTTAATACTGCCGCCTGGTATCTGACGATAGGAAAAAACTTCTGGCGGAAGTTCTCGAGACTTTTTGCGGCGACGTGCATTTTGAACCACACTTTTACGACGCAGCTGTTTAGGAATACTGGTATCTGAACTGAGAGCGGAAATAGGCATGATGTACTCCTTATCTCAAGGAACTATTAATTCACACCCCTGTTAACGGCATCTGTTGCAACAACCTTAGTCGTATCTGCTCCGATCCGAAAAGGCTTGAAAGAGTCTGTCTCCGGCCACATAAAAAAACACCCCGGCGCTGACACACGGGACGTTTTTAATTAGATTACGATGAGTATTAGGCAGCTTTGAGGATATTCGAGGCTTGCTTGCCTTTGGGGCCATCAATAATCTCAAATGTGACTTTTTGGCCTTCTTTTAAAGTTTTGAAACCGGCTTCGTTGAACCACTTCACAATACCTGTTGCCATTGCTTACTTCCTTAACCAAAACCGGGGAGGCGCCCCCAAAAAGTTTGTATTTCAAAGCTGAACGCAAACCACATTACAAAGCATGAATGCAAACGCCTGCGCTTATTTTGAAACAACTTTTTCACTCAAGTCAAGCACTTACTTGGATTTCCTTGCTGCCGCATTCAGCGCTTTTTCTATGTCTTCCGCCGGATACGCACCGCGCATGCGTGAACCATCGGCAAAAAACAAGGTTGGTGTACTACTTACACCCACCTTGTTGGCAAGTGCGGCGACTTTTTCCAACGGCGCGCTGCAACCTGCTTTGCCTTGTGGTAGAAAGGCATTATTTATCCAGCTATACCAAGCTTTGGCGCGGTCTGGCGCGCACCAGATGGCTTTGGATTTATTGGCGGCATCGGGATGCAAATTTTCTAATGGCAACAAGAAGGTATACACCGTTACGTCGGTAATCGAGCTTAACTCCTGCTTTTCCAGCTTTTTGCAAAACGGACAGTCGGGGTCTGAAAACACTGCCAGTTTGCGGCTGCCATTGCCTTTTACCACTTTAATGGCTTGATCCAAAGGCAGGCTATCGAAATCTATACGCGAAAGCTCGTCCATGCGCGCAGCGGTGATGTCCTTGCGGCTTTTCACATCCATCAAACGCCCTTCGGCGATGAGAAAGCTGAAGTTCTCATCGGTGTAGATAATCTGGTCGCCAATGTAGACCTCATACAAATCGGCATAAGGGGTCTTGGTGACACTTTCTACCTTGAGTTTGGGATACATAGATTGGATGGTTCTACGAATGCTGGCTTCATCGGCGTGGACGGCGAATGCACTTGCCAAGAGCAGGCTAACTAACACTTTTTTCAACATAAACTTCCTTATTTTAAGCCAGCGCCCGCGCCATTAAAGCGCGTTTCACCTGGGGTAAATGATTGACCATTCTCAGGCCGGTATTGCGTAAAAATCCCAACATCGGGTCGTTGTTATTAAACAGTTTTTGCAGGCCATCGGTGACGCTACTCATGGCAAACACATCGGCTTTACGTGCTCGCTCATAGCGCCGCAGGGTTGCCCAATCGCCGACATCGCGCTGGGTTTTTAGCAGAACCTCCACCAACACCTGTACATCACGCAAACCCAGATTCATCCCTTGTCCAGCCAGAGGATGAACCTGATGCGCGGCATCGCCCACCATGGCCAAACGCGGCGCTATCATAGATTGATTTCGCTGTAGCACTAATGGGAAAGCGGTCGGTGGCGTAATCGAATTCATCGCCCCCAAGCTATGATGCCCTGCCTCTGCCACGGTGTGACAGAATTGCTCAGGTGTCAGTTCCAACAATGTTGCGGCCTGCGGCTCAAACGCCGACCACACCATAGATATACGGTTTCCTAGCAGCGGCAACCAAGCCAAAATACCATCGTCTTTGAACCACTGACGGGCGATGTTGCCGTGCGGTTTTTCAGTTTCGAAATTAGCGACCACACCAAGCTGATGATAAGACTCGGCAACTACTTCTACCCCTGCTTGCTTGCGTACCCAGGAGTTTGCGCCATCGGCGGCAATGATGAGCTTGGTGCTTAAATTACGACCATCTTCCAGCGTTAACTGTACAGCATCTTTACCGAATTCCAACGCGGAACAACGTGCCGGACACAGAACTTCCAAGTCTTGCACTTGTTCCAACGCTTTCCACAGCGCCGTGTGCATTAAACGATTTTCTAGGATAAAGCCCAGCTCGGCCACGCCCGCGGAATAGGCATCAAAATTTAGTGGGCCATTGCTGGGATCACCCCACACCTGCATGGCGTGGATAGGGTTAATACGGCTAGCATCCAACGCATTCCACACACCCAAGTCGCGCAAGAATTCAGCATTGCCGGGAGTAATGGCGTAGATGCGGCTATCCCACTCAGCATTATTTTCCTGTGGCAAACTGGCTTCCACCAAAGCCACACTTAAACCGCCATGAGACAAAGCCAGAGCAGTACTCGCACCGACGATGCCCCCCCCAATAATGACTACGTCCACGTTCATGCTTTTGCCCCAAAACTCATCTTGCGTAGCAAAAAATTACGCGCAGGTGGAAATAAATCCAAGGCTGCCAAGCCAGCACCGCGTAATATTCCCGACGCAGGTAAGTGCGTATCAAAAGCGCGTATCAGCAAGTCGGTGAATAACATGCTGGCACCCGTATCCATGCGGCGCGTGGCGCGGTACTTTGCCAGCATGGCGGCGCTTCCCAAATCTTTAGCATCGGTTTCGCGGATGATTTGCGCCAATTCCCACGCATCCCGTAAACCTAGGTTAAAGCCTTGTCCAGCCACGGGATGCAGCGTTTGTGCAGCGTTGCCTATCACCGCCAGATGCTCTGCTGTGGAAGGTCGTACCCAAGCCATTTTCAGCGGAAACACCATGCGCGCGGTGACTTTAGTAAAGTGCCCCACCCTATCGCCAAAATGCTCATGGAGTTGGCTTAAAAACTGCGTCTCCTCCAACTCACGCAAAGCCTGTGCGCTTTCTGGTAAGGCCGTCCACACTAAGGTAAATCCGCGCTCACCCCAAGGTAACAGAGCAACAGGGCCCTGTTTGGTAAAGCGCTCGTAGGCAATGTTGTCGTGCGGCGCTTCGGCTTCTATGCGCGCCACCAAGGCGCTTTGCTCGTATTGGCGCACTTTGCGCGGCAACTTGTGGACATCGTTCAAGCTACGGCCACCATCGGCCAATACGGCGAACTTGGTTGCAATTCTTTGCACTTGCTGGTTTTGCTCAAACTCCACGCTGCACGACTGAGCTGCTGGCAACAACTGGCTGACCGCCGCGCCGCGTTGATAATTGACTGGGGATTTGGCTAAAGCATCACTCAAACTGGCGGACAGTTGTACATAGTCCACCACATAGCCCAGCGCTTCTTGTTTCATCTGCTCGGCCTTGAGTACAGTGCGCCCGAGCCGGCCTTTTTCTGAGACGTGGATAGTCTTGATGGGCGTGGTTTGCAAACTGTTCCACACACCCAAACGCTGCAAAATCAGCTTGCTCCCTTCGGCCAGCGCAATGGCGCGCGGGTCGGATTTTTGCGTGGTTTGCGCTTCGAGCACCGTCACGTCAAAACCACTGCCTACCAGAGCTAAGGCCAGTGTTGCACCTACCGGACCACCCCCGACAATAACGACATCGTTCATGACTGCATCACCGCTTCGATTTCGGCTACAGTCTTGGGCGCGCTGGAATACACATCGCAGCCTTGCTCAGTCACTAGCACGTCGTCTTCAATGCGAATGCCGATACCATGCAAGTGTTCCGGCACGCCATCAGCAGCGCGGATGTACATACCGGGCTCCACCGTCAGCGCCATGCCGGGGCGCAGCTTCACCCAGTTCTCACCATCTTTGTATTCGCCCACGTCGTGCACATCAAGCCCTATCCAATGACTGGTGCGGTGCATAAAGAAAGGTTTGTAGGCTTCGGATTCAATCAGGCCGTCCACATCGCCTTTCAGCAAACCTAAATCCACCATACCTTGCGTCAACGTTTTCAGCGCCGCTTCATGCGGGGCGATAAAAGTGCTGCCCGGCTTGATTACCGCAAACGCTGCAGATTGCGCCGCCAGTACGATCTCATACACATCGCGCTGCGTTGCGCTGAAGCGACCATTGACGGGAAAAGTACGCGTAATGTCGGAAGCATAGCCTTCCACTTCACAACCCGCGTCTATTAGCACCAAAGTGCCGTCTTGCAGCGACTGGTTATTGGCGACATAATGCAGCACACAAGCGTTACTGCCGCCCGCCACGATGGGCGTGTAAGCATGAGCATCCGCGCCATTCTTACGAAACGCATAACTTAGCTCGGCTTCTAGTGCATATTCATGCAAACCCACTTGGCATACGCGCATGGCTTGCGCGTGAGCGGCAGATGAAATATCCGCCGCACGTTTCATGGTAGCGATTTCATGGCTGTCTTTGATGAGACGCATGGCATCTAGCGGCGCACGCAGGTCGTGGACTTGGCTGGGTGCGCGTTTGCCAGAACGCGTCTGGGCGCGCACGGCATTGAGGGCAGCGCTGATGCGTGCGTCCCACACCGCGTCATGCCCCAGCGCATGCCAAACTGTGGCACGGTTGGCAATAAATTCTGGGAGTTTTGCGTCCAACTCGTTGATGGAATACGCCGCATCAAACCCAAATTCGGCTTTTGCGCCTTGCGAACCATAGCGGAAACCATCCCAGATTTCGCGAGCCTCATCTTTGTCGCGACAAAACAGGATGGATTGAGGTTTATCACCGCCTATTAGTACCAAAGCGGCTTCCGGCTCGTTAAATCCTGTCAAATACCAGAAGTAACTGTCGTAACGATAAGGAAAATGCGCATCGCTATTACGCGCTTTCTCCATTGCGGTGGGTATAACGGCGACACCATCACCCAACATTGCCAGCAACCGCTGACGACGAGAAGCGTAATGCTTAATTTAAGCTCCTCCGGCCATTGCGTGGTCAACGAATTCTTGAATATCCACGTCGTCAAAGCCCAGATGGTCGCCCAAAGACAGCGCATAGCCTTCAGAGGTGTAACCATCAGGGAAGAAACTAGGGTCAATCACATATTCCGCCAGACGCCCAACTGCCACCATCGCAGCAGCATTGGCGGAGATTTGGTAATCATCATTAAACACGTTCTGCTCGTGGTGATGGGTAATCGCCTCGATGATGTCATCCGCCAAGCCCCAGCTCTTGGCCATCATGGTGCCGACAATCACATGGGTGGTCGGAATATGCTCTAGCTCCACCGCAGTAAACGGGCGATTGCGCTCCTCAACGGCTAATTCATAAGCTTTGCGATAGGCAGGTAAACGTTGCATCAGCAACGGAATGCCGCAGTCGCGGAACAAACCAAAGGTGTAGGCGGATTCCTTAGACACGCCAGGCAAGCTGCTGGCAATGACCATGCATACATTCGCCACTAATTCGGCACGCCCCCAAAACGCATCCATACCTTCAACGTGGTCATACGCACCCTTCAAAGACAGGCCAGTGACGATGCCCTTGATGATGTTAACACCAAGAATAATAGAAGCCTGTTGCGGGGTTTCCACCTTGCGTTTCATGCCGTAGAAGGGTGAGTTAACTAGCTTTAATACCCCCACAGAGAGCGCCACATCTTTGGCAATCAACTGCCCGATTTTCTGTATATTTGGATTTTCTAAGCGGCTTTCTTCTATCAGATCCGTCAACACGCTTGGGCGTGGCGGAATCTTGATACCGGATAAAACACCTTCCGCGTCTTGTACAAGTGAGTCACTCATCATTCAATTCCTTCTATAATTAGGGGACAGACCACGTTTTATCGCTGCATTTCCTGCTTAAATCTATAACGACATACTCCGAGGTGAATCATAGTAGCATTCACAATAAAATCCAACCACGTTAAATGACCAATAACCATCTCATGGCCACCAATATCAGCGCCCGCGCTTATCCTGCCGAAATCGCTGCCACCCTTAGTGAAGGAGGCATGCATCCGGTATTGGCTCGCATCTACGCGGCACGCGGCGTTCAAAGAGCCTCCCAGCTTACTACCAGCTTGAGCGCACTGATCTCACCTGAACAACTGACCAATGCCAGCCACATGGCCAACATTCTCGCTGATGCTATCACCCAGCAAAAACGTCTGTTGATTGTGGCCGATTACGATGCCGACGGTGCCACGGCTTGTGCGGTAGGGATACGCGGCTTGCGGAGTTTTGGTGCAGTGGTGGATTATTTGGTACCCAACCGCTTTGACCACGGCTATGGTTTAACACCAGAAATCGTGCGGATCGCGGCTGAAAAACAGCCAGATTTCATCATCACCGTAGATAACGGCATCGCCAGCATAGATGGTATAGACGAAGCCAATCACTTAGGTATCTCGGTATTGGTCACCGACCATCACTTGGCTGGAGAGGCACTTCCCGCCGCTACTTGCATCGTTAATCCCAACGCCCCTGCATGTAACTTTCCCAGCAAAAACTTGGCAGGAGTGGGTGTGATTTTTTATGTGATGTTGGCGCTGCGCGCCGAGTTAAGAAAACGTGGGCTATTCGACGTAAATCCTGAACCCAAATTGACCGATTTGCTCGACATCGTCGCGCTCGGCACTGTAGCCGACTTAGTGAAGCTGGACGACAATAACCGCATTCTCGTTGATCAAGGCTTGAAGCGCATCCGTGCCGGGCTGGCCTGCCCCGGCATCCAAGCCTTGCTCCGCATTGCCGGACGCGAATCAAAGCGCGCTTCTACTTATGACCTAGGCTTTGCTTTGGGACCACGCCTGAACGCTGCTGGCAGACTGGAAGACATGGCGCTGGGAATAGAGTGCCTGCTCGCCACCGACCCCAAAATCGCGCACGAAATCGCATTGAAATTAGACCAGATGAACCGCAGCCGACGCGAAATTGAAGCCGACATGCAGGACAGCGCACTCGCCAGCCTGGAAAGCATCAAAGTCGCAGAGGGTTACAGCCTGTGCCTACACGACCCCAACTGGCACCAAGGCGTAATCGGCATTCTGGCCTCGCGTCTCAAGGAAAAATATCACCGCCCCACTTTCATTTTTGCAAGCTCTAATGACGGCAAGCTCAAAGGGTCAGGACGCTCTATCCACGGGCTACACCTGCGTGACGCGCTGGATATTGTGGCCAAACGTCATCCTGAGATGATTCTAAGCTTTGGTGGGCATGCTATGGCGGCTGGTTTGACTATCCAAGAAACCAACCTAGATACCTTCATCGTAGCGCTGGAACACACAGTGCGCGAGCTGCTAACCCCCGCCGATTTGGAACGCGTGATAGAAACTGACGGCAGCTTAGAGGTGACCGAGACCAATCTACAACTAGCGCAATTGCTGGAAGACGGAATATGGGGGCAAGGCTTTACCACGCCTAGCTTTGAGGGTGATTTTATGGTGGCGCATCAACGCGTGGTGGGCGAAAAGCACCTAAAGCTCAAGCTCGAACAAGACGGCGAAAGTGTTGAAGCTATGCTGTTTTTTCATGCTGAAGCGCTGCCAGAGCGCATCACAGCGGTATATCAACTGGGGGTGAATGAGTACAATGGGCAAAAGACCACGCAAATCATCTTAAAACACTGGAAAATAGCCATTTAATAGTGGTCTGTCCCCTAATATAAAGGAATCACATGAATAGCTTAGCTGATCTCATCGCCGAACATCATATCCATGAGGTGGAGTGCGTGATTCCCGACATCACGGGCATCGCTCGCGGCAAAATCTTACCTAAAGATTTATTTCTCAATACGGGCGAAATGCGCCTACCAAAAAGCGTGCTGCTCAATACTGTCAACGGCCAACAGCCGGATAACGCGCCCCACGTGGGTGACACCGACCCCGACATGGTGTGCTTGCCCGACCCCGCAACTTTCAGAATAGTGCCGTGGGCGGCTGAACCCGTGGCGGTAGTGATCCATGATTGCGTTGAGTGGGATGGTTCTGCCGTGGCGCTTTCACCACGCGCCGTGCTACGCCGCATCATTGAACTCTACACCCAGCGTGGCTGGAAACCTGTAGTGGCACCAGAAATGGAGTTTTTTCTGGTGGCACGGCACCATAATCCGCACGAACCGCTACAACCACCCGTAGGCCGTAGCGGCAAGCAAGAGGCGGGAAGACAGAGCTATTCTATTGATGCAGTAAACGATTTTGACCCGTTCTTTATGGAGCTTTCCAACTTTTGCAGCATTCATCGCCTAGGTGTCGAAACTTTGATACACGAAGCCGGTGCCGGCCAGATGGAAATCAATTTCACACATGGTGATCCGTTGGAGCTGGCAGATCGCGTATTTTTGTTCAAACGTACTGTGCGCGAAACCGCACTGCGGCATGGCATTTTTGCCACCTTTATGGCCAAACCTATGGAAATGGAGCCGGGCAGCGCCATGCACATCCACCAAAGCATTTTGGATGCAGAAGGCCGTAACATTTTCAGCCAAGCCGACGGCAGCGCCAGCCCAGCTTTCTTTCACTACATTGCCGGTTTGCAAAAATACGTGCCGCAAGTTATGCCCATGTTCGCGCCCTACGTCAATTCTTACCGGCGCTTAGCGCCCTTCATGTCAGCACCGACCAATGTGAGCTGGGGCTATGACAACCGCACCTGCGGCATTCGCGTCCCTAATTCCGAAGCCGATGCGAGACGTGTAGAAAACCGTGTCCCCGGCGTTGATGTAAACCCCTATCTGGCCATCGCCGCCACGTTAGCCTGCGGCTACCAAGGCATGGTAGAAGCGTTACAGCCCGCAGAACCGCTGAGCTCAAGCGCTTGGAATATGTCACACGACCTACCGCGTCATTTGGAGGATGCGATTGAACTGCTACGTGACTGCACAGTGATGCATGACCTCATGGGAGCGCGTTTTGTAGATGCATTTTGCGCGGTGAAAGAACTCGAGTTTGGCACCTACAACCGCGTGATCAGTTCGTGGGAACGCGAACACCTGCTGCTACTGGTCTAAGAACGAATTAAGGGGACAGACCATTATTAAAGAAAAGCGGCTTTAATAGCGGTCTGTCCCCTTAAGCTATTAATATCCCAGACTTTTCACTGCCCGCACGTCGTCCGCCCAACCGCTGCGGACTTTGACCCAAGTCTCCAACCATACCTTGGCATTGAACAGTCGCTCCATATCCAGCCTGGCTTCGGTGGATACGCGTTTGAGTTTTTCGCCGTCTTTGCCGATGACGATGGGTTTTTGGTTTTCTTTGTCCACGATGATGGCGGCGTGGATACGGCGTAAGCCGCCTTCTTGCTCGAATTTTTCGATTTCCACGCTGATAGCGTAAGGAATTTCCTCACCCAACAAGCGGAACAGCTTTTCACGGATGAGTTCGGCGGCAAGAAAGCGCTCATTGCGGTCGGTGAGTTCGTCTTCGCCATAAATGGCGGGCTGATCGGGCAAGTGTTCGCGTAGCGTAGCGAGTAGCTCAT
>JANYIK010000124.1 GCA_025362115.1 Methylophilaceae bacterium | reverse complement strand
TCCCTCCCCTTTTCAGGGGGAGAGTCAGGGTGGGGGTGAACCGGGTTCGTGAGTGCCCGATCTCGGGATTCGACCCCCATCCCAGCCTTCCCCCTGCCGGGGGGAAGGTGTGGTCATGAGCCTGGATACCTTGATTTCGCGTGCCGAGCAACTATTGATCCGGCTGGAAAACCTGCTGTCGCAGGCGCAACCGCAGCCAGACTGGAGTGCGCTGGCTTGGCGCTGGCGCAAGAAGAACGGGCAAGGTTTCCTGCAGGCGGTGACGCATCCTCAGCATCTTGGTCTGGAGGACTACCTCGGTATCGACGACCAGAAAAAGGTGGTGGTGCAGAATACGCGGCAGTTCGTGCAAGGCCTGTCCGCCAATAACGTCTTGCTCACCGGTGCGCGCGGCACGGGGAAATCTTCGCTGGTGAAGGCATTGTTGACGGAATTCTCCGCGCAAGGTTTAAGGTTGGTGGAGGTCGATAAGCAGGATTTGGCCGATCTGCATGACATCACCGAGTTATTGCGCGCGCGTCCCGAAAAATTCATCGTGTTCTGCGATGACTTGTCCTTTGACGCCAACGAGCCTGGCTATAAGGCGCTTAAAGTGGCACTGGACGGCTCAGTGGCTGGCGTTGCTGACAATATGCTGATCTACGCCACTTCCAACCGTCGTAACCTGATGCCGGAATTCATGAAAGACAATCTGGATGCCGACGACATTCGCCCCGGCGAGACGGTGGATGAAAAAGTGGCGCTGTCTGAGCGTTTTGGTGTGTGGCTATCGTTCTACTCCTTCGATCAGGATGAATACCTGGCCATCGTGGTCTCATGGCTCAAACATTTTGGTATTCGCCGCATGACCCCGAAAATCCGCCACGCCGCCTTGCAGTGGTCACTGACCCGTGGTGCGCGTAGCGGGCGCGTGGCCTGGCAATTCGCGCGGGATTGGGCTGGGAAACAACAACTTAAATGACAGGAATCGTGAATGCAGCCGTTGCCGTGTTACTGCGTGCGGACGGCAAAGTATTGCTCGGTCAACGTCCTGAAGGCAAGTCCTGGGCTGGCTGGTGGGAGTTTCCGGGCGGCAAGATTGAGGAAGGCGAGAGTGCAGAACAGGGCTTACAGCGTGAGTTGGAGGAAGAATTGGGTACGGTGGCAGTGCAGTTTAATCCGTGGCTCACTCGCGTGTTTAGTTACCCGGAGCGCACCGTCAGGCTGAATTTCTTTATCGTGCGTGACTGGCGTGGCGAACCGTATGGCAAGGAAGGGCAAAACCTTTCCTGGCAGAATCCGCATTCCCCTAGTGTGAGTCCGCTGTTGCCCGCCAATCAACCCGTACTGGAAGCATTACGCTTACCGCCTGTTTATGCCATCACTAATCTGGCAGAAATGGGCGAGAGCCTATTTTTTTCGGCCTTGCAGCGACAACTCGAAAGCGGTTTGCGCTTGATTCAGGTACGCGAGAAGCAATTATCAGCCCCCGATTTTGCCAGTTTCACCGCCAAAGTGCTGCGAGCAGCGCAACCTTATGCGGCGCAAGTGCTAGTGAATGGCGACATCGCGTTGGCGCAAAAACTGGCCGCAAACGGCGTGCATTTGTCCGCAGAAAAGCTTATGGCGATGACAGAAAAGCCAGCAAACTTGTTGTGCGGTGCGTCTTGTCACAATGCGGAAGAACTTGCCCAAGCCGCGCGACTCGGTTTGGACTACGCGCTGTTGGGCGCGGTGCAGGCGACGCTCACGCATCCCAATGTTGCAACGCTGGGATGGCAGCAATTCGCGGCGTTGGTTAAAAATCAGCCCATGCCGATTTATGCGCTTGGGGGAATGCAGGCGGCAGATTTAGCAACCGCATGGCAGCACGGTGGACATGGGGTTGCAATGATGCGCGAGGCATGGAGAGAGCGTTAAGCCCTACGTCATTCCTCCCGTCATTCTGGCGCAGGCCAGAATCCAGTCAAATATCCACGAAGTATGCAGACTTAGTCGCTCTCGTTAGCTGGCCTAGATTCCGGCCTGCGCCGGAATGACGTGCTTTTAGGATATTGAGTAGTAAGTAAGGCTACTTAATCGGCAACGTGACTTTTTTGCTTTCCGTCTTACCTTTTTCATTTTCAAAAGTCAGTAGCAGTTCTAGTTTGCCGCCAGCGGCCAGCGGTTTTTTCAATTCAAACAGCATCAAATGGAATCCGCCAGGGGCGAGTTTGACTGGCTTGCCAGCGGGCAATTCCAAGTGTTCCAGCATCCGCATTTTCATCACGCCTTTGTCCATGGACATGGAATGTATCTCAACTGCCCCAGCGGCAGCACTGCTTACTTTGGTTAGGCAACTCCAGTCGCTGCTGCTCAAGGTCATGTAGGCCGCCCCCACTTCTTGCCCGGGTTTGCTGGCACGCGCCCAAGCGTCGTTGATGGTGACGGCGGCTTGGGCGTTCAAAGTGCAAGTTAAAAATAGAATTACGCTAAATACTTTACTGGTCAAACTCATCATCAATTTCCTGTGTGGGTGCGACGGGGATACGGTAGCCTTCATTTGCCCAAACGCCAAGGTCTATCAGCTTGCAGCGTTCGCAGCAGAAAGGCCGCCACGGGTTTTGTGGGTGGTAAAGTGCTTCTTTACCGCAGGTGGGACAGCTCACTTTTGGGGGAGATTTTATAGCCTTCGCCTTTACAGATTACAGAGTGCCAGCTCAAAGCTCAATTCCAGGTCACAAGGGCGTGGTTTTTGGATGCCGTCAAACTGGCTGAAGCGGATGTTGATGGCATATTTGTTGGCGCTGATTTCGGGGAAGCATGATGCGTCTTCCGGCAGCATCACGCGCAGCATTTGCGCTGGTTTTGCCCCGCTGAGCATTTGTTGGTAAGCCCCTTGATGGGCTTGGCAAGGACTCGCTGCGCCGCTACCGCGCAGGATGTGCAAAATCACGTGCAAGGCTTCTTGCAAGGCTTGTAATGGCGCAAACCAGGTTTGCAGCGCTGTTTGTTTTTCTGCGACGGGGCGGCCCAGCCAGTGATGATAGGATGGCACGTCGAATTCACACGCACCACCGGGAATCATGGCACGTTGCTTGACACCCATCAGCCACTCGTTATCGCGCAAAGTCTGTCCGATACGGCCATTCATGGCGCGTAGACCTAAAGCCGCTTGCTCAATTTCGGTGGTCATGCTTTTCAGCACGTCTTCGGCGATGCTGGGGTTGCCAGACAAGCTTCCCATTACTAGTCGTTGACGATCAAGCTCTTGTAGCAAGTCAGATTTAAGGTCAGAACGATCTATCAAATCCAGGATCTGGAACATGATGAGCAGGGCAGAATGGTGCTCAAACTTGTGTTCACTTACGGCGAAATACTGCATTTTGGCGAGCAGATCCTCCAGCCGCAGCATGATGCGGACGCGCTCGTTGCAGGGGTAGTCATAGATGGGCACGAAAAGTCTTCTAAATCATCAGTTAATCTGGGTTGGTAAGTTATCACAGAATTTTGATGCGGATTATGAGTTTGAAACGCTAACTATGCAAGAGTTAGGTATTTTTTATGTAATTCTGACACTTGTTGAGCCAGTTTTTGATGTTCAGCATCGTTGATAATTACGTCATCAGCACGGTTGAGTCGTTGCTCTCGATTACATTGCGTAGCCATGATGGCGCGAATTTCCACTTCTTTTAATGCACCACGCGCCAATACACGTTGGATTTGCTGGTGTTCTGGACAATCCACGACTAACACGCGATTGACCACATTGTCATAAGCACTGGTTTCAACCAGCAGCGGCACGACTACTATGCGGTATGGAGTCTTGGTTTCTGCTGTCAACTCGATGTTGACCACTTCGTGAATGTGCGGATGCAGTATGTTCTCCAGTTTTTTCCTGGATTCGGCATCAGCGAACACTTTTTGCCGCAGAAAAGGCCGATTCAGCGTGCCATCTTCTTGCAGGATGTCGCGGCCAAAGATACTCGCTATTTCGTCCAAAGCGTTCTGCCCCGCCGCGGTCAGCCGATGCGCGATAACATCAGTGTCGGTGATGGCGATGCCGTGGTTGGCGAATAGTTCAGCGACGGTGCTTTTACCGCTGCCGATACCGCCAGTGAGACCGATGACTAGCATTTATATATAGAGCCGTGAAAGTGCCGATCCAAAAAACAGGGTCACGATGCCACCTAGCGCCAGATAAGGGCCGAAAGAAATTTTGCCGGATAAATTGTTTTTGGCTGTCATCAAGGCAAAGCCAATGATAGAGCCGGTAACACCGGAAATCACTAGCAATGGAGGCAATGCCTGCCAGCCAAACCAGGCACCCAGTGCTGCCAGTAGCTTGAAGTCGCCGTAACCCATACCCTCCTTGCCCGTGGCGAGTTTGAATAACCAATACGCCGTCCACAGCAGCCCATAACCCACCACCGCACCAATGACGGCAGATTGCAGGTCAGTGAACCCGCCTTGCAGATTAAACAATAGCCCGGCCCACAGCAACGGTAGAGTAATGTCGTCGGGTAGCAGCATGGCATCAAGGTCTATAAAAGTGAGCGTGATGAGGCTGGCGACCAAAAAGAACGAGGCAAATGCTTGTAAGCCAAAGCCGAATTTCCAGGCGATAGCTGCTGCCAGCAATCCGGTGAGCGCCTCGACCAAAGGATAGCGCGCGCTGATGGGCGCTTTGCAGGCGGCGCATTTGCCGCTTAAGCATACATAGCTGATGAGCGGAATATTATGCAGTGCCGTAATTTGGTTTCCGCAACAGGGGCAGGCGGAGCGTGGAGCAGAGAGTGTGTAAGGTGCTAGCGCGGATGGCGGTTCTTGCCCTGATTTTTCGGCAATATGGCTGGCCAGCTCAAACTCCCACTCGCGCTCGAGTATTCTCGGTAGACGGTGGATAACTACATTGAGGAAACTACCGACGACGAGGCCGAATAAGAAAGCGATGAAGATGAATAATGTTGTTGGCATGCAGCCAGTATAAGCGCCTATTTCGGCAGTGCAAACACCATCAGCGCGTCGCCTTGCTTAAACCCGAACTTCCTCGCCCCACTCCTCAAGCTAAACGGTGCGGATGCCGCACCCTACCTAGCTGGAGATTACACAATGAAAGAGATTGCACGTACGTTTGAGGTGCATTATGCTGCGTTCATCCGGGCGGTGAGGGCGTATGAGAATCAGGCTAAAAGTTGATTTGCAAGATATGACTCCTTGTGGCTCTGGCAGGAAATATCGTGTCTGACCCCATTTATTCTGACCCCATTTATTCATGTGACCCCATTTATTCATGCCATTTATTTCACGTATAGGAATTCGGAGAGACTCGTCACAAATGCATTGGCTGCCGGGCATCCCATCTACAAAGAAAATGATGTGAATCATTTCAGCCAGCTATCGCCGCTGGCCGACCAGCAATCGGCAGAGCTCATCATGTGGATACCTGCGTGGGCGGTTCAACTACTGGCTTTGGCTTTATTGTTCCATCATTGGCGGTATTCGGCATATTCAGGGCGCGGCGTTAACAAACAGAATTAACGCGCCTTATGTTCGGAAGCGAACATACATCGCGCACATTCTGTGCTAATCTGATGTTCAAGTTTTAACCGTACCGATGGACTATGAAAAATGTGATTGCAAAAGTCTTTATTACTTTGAGCCTGGTCGGCTTGATCCCGCCGGTTGCCGGTGCCGCATCAACAGCGACTGACGCAACGCCAGCTACAACATTCCTCGGAAAAGTTATGGTGCTCGATTTTCCGCTGCAAGACCTCACCGATCTACCTAACGCGCCGCAAGAACTGGCGCGCATTGACTATTTCAATGTGGCGTTTAAGCAGAAACTAGCTGCCGACGGCGTGGAGATCGTTCCGGTCAACGACAAAATCAAAGCCATAGCGGCAGCACAGTCTTCTACCTACCTGTTCGACCATACCGATATCGCTGCAGATCTGGCCGAGAACAGCGGCGCCGATTACATCCTTATTGGCGTGGCCATGAAACCGACCTATTTATTCGTCTATCCCAAGTTATTATTGGTTGACGTCCATACCAAACGCAAGGCGTTCACCGCATATGTGCAGATGGAAGGCTCCTGGCTAGATAAGACCACCACCGCAAGCAGCGCGAATAGCCTTGCAGGCAAGGTGAGCGACCAGCTTAAGAAATTGGCCACGCTGGAGAATTGATTGTAGTCTTTCATCGAGCGCAGCCAGGGCACTCAAAAGCATAGTCCTGAATTATTGCTTGGGCGGAAACTCCGGAATGGAGAAATAGATGAAAGATGAAATGATGTATTTGTCCTCGGATTTGGAAACTTCGCCGCAATGCGGGTGGGTCCAGAATGGCGGAAAAAGGACCGCATCGCCCTCTATCGGCTTTAATTTCAAACCCTGTTTCGCAAAGCTGGTCTCGCCACCTTCCTCAACTGAATTGAGGTAGATGATCAAGGCTAACTGACGTTCCCATACACTTGGCCCGATCGCATCGCAATGCCATTTAAAATAACCTTCATTCTTTTTATAGCAAATCAATGGGGTCAGACTGAGCTACCTCTGATTTGATGGACACTTTTTAATAGAGGACAGTATAGTCCTCTCACATTAGGAGGTGTCAAATGGGAAAAGAACTACTCAAGGTCAACAATGGCCGTCAGCGTCAGCAATTCAGCAAGGAATTCAAACTCAACGCCATCAAGCTGCTGCAAGCAGGGCAAAAGCCCGCCACACAATTAGCCCTTGAACTCGGCATCCGCCGTAACCTACTCTATAAATGGGCAGAGACCTTAAGCACTCACGCAGGCAACACAGCTACCGCCTTTAATGGTCCGGGGCGCAACAAGCTGGGCGCTCGCAAAGACAGCCTTAAATCTGAGAACGCCAAGCTCAGACGCGAACTCAGGCGTGTCACTGAGGAGCGTGACATCCTAAAAAAAGCCGAAGCGTACTTTGCCAAAGCAGCCAAGTGAAGTACGCCTTCATCACACCACAACGTCAGCACTTTGGCTTGGCGGTCTTGTGCAAAGTGCTACAAGTCTCACGCAGTGGCTACTACGCTTGGCTCAAGCACAAACCTAGCTCACGTAGCATGGCCAACCAACAGCTATTGCAACACATCCTGAGCGTGCATCATCAATATCGGCAAGCCTATGGCGCAGTCAAGACTTGGCAACATCTGAATCGGCTGGGTATTGCTTGTGGCAAAAACCGTGTGGCGAGGTTACGTCAACTGGCAGGCATAGAAGCACAACGTAAACGTCGCTTCCGACTCACGGTAGAGCATCACCGTACACCAGCCGCAGCTCCCGACTTATTGCAACGCCAATTCAATACCAACGCTCCCAATCTTGCTTGGGTGGGTGACATGACGTTTATCCGCACCCGGCAAGGCTGGTTACATTTGGTGGTGTTGCTGGATTTGTTCTCGCGCCGCGTGGTTGGCTGGTCTATGGGAGCTAAGGCGAATGGAGCATTGCATCAGGCAGCACTAGACATGGCAGTCACGCAACGTAGGCCAGACCCAGGATTGATTCATCATACCGATAGAGGGGTGGTGTATCGTGCTGCGGCTTATCAAGCACAACTGGCACAGGCCAGCATAAGACCTAGTATGAATGGTAGAAAGACGGCTTACGATAATGCGGTGGCGGAGAGCTTCTTCTCTAACCTCAAGAATGAATGGGTACATCACCATGACTTCAATACCAGAGAGGAGGCGAAGCTGGCGATCTTTGATTACATTGAGTGCTTTTATAACACGCAGCGCATTCATCAGTCGTTGGGCTATCAAACGCCAGCAGAGGTCGAAAGACAGTACTACGCTCATGCATGTGCTTAATTTAACTGTCCGTCAAAAACGGGGTAGCTCAGACTCCATTGATTCTGCCCGGCAGGGCGGGCAACCGCTGTCAAGCACCTGCCCACGCGGGTTTTGCGTCAAGGCATTGCCGCACCTACCCGGCTACAGTTGGTATAAGTCACTCTCAAATTAACTGACTTCCAATAATACCTCGGGGTGCTTACCCGCAATTTTTATCAGCGTTTTTGCTGCGCCAGATGGCGTGATACGCCCTTGCTCCCAGCCTTGTAATGTACGCACAGAAACGCCGAGCAGCTTGGCGAATTGGCTTTGAGATAGCCCTGCGTGGTTGCGTACAGATACCACAAAAGAAACATCTACTTGGGTACTGCGTGCTACGTTTCCCGATTTAAGCTCTTTGGCAGAGGCGAGCAAATCGGCCTTAAATTGTTCCAGTTCATGATCTTTTTTAATCATCAGTGAGCTCCCGTTTGAGTTGCTTAAAAAATTCGTTTGGTAAATTATCAAACTTGGCTTTGGCGTAAACGACTAACAACCCAATTTTGCCCGCTTTAAGTTGATTAAAATAAATCACCCGTACTCCACCGCGCTTGCCTATGCCGCTGCGAGACCAGCGCACCTTGCGACAGCCGCCGCTGTGTGGAATAACATCGCCAGCCAAAGGGTTGGCGGCAATCCAGTTAATAAAGGCCGCACGTTCGTCATCGCCCCATACTTGATTAGCGTATCGAATAAAAACGCTGGTTTCGACTATCGTGAACATGGTGCGACCATACTATTAAAGCGTATAAAATACAAGCTGGTGATTGTTGAGCTTTGCTTGTTGGGCTTCGCGCCGCTCAGCGCTTTCTTAAAGACCTTTTTCTCTGTTGACCGCCCTACGGTCTATCCAGCATAATCAGGCTGAGTTGGCACTATCGCAGTGATTTCATACAGGGCTGAACGACTGATCAAATATGCTGGAAAACTACTTTCCAATTTTGTTGTTTATTATCGTGGGCTTAGCTATCGGCGTTCTACCCATTGCGCTAGGCCGCGTAGTCGCCCCTAGCCGCCCTGACAGTGAAAAAAATTCCCCTTACGAATGCGGCTTTGAAGCCTTTGAAGACGCGCGTATGAAGTTTGACGTGCGCTATTACCTGGTCGCTATTCTGTTCATCTTGTTCGATTTGGAAATTGCGTTTCTTTTCCCTTGGGCGGTGGTGTTGAAGGAAATCGGCATGTTTGGCTTTATCGCCATGCTGGTGTTTTTGGGGATTTTGGTGGTCGGTTTCATCTACGAATGGATGAAAGGAGCTTTGGAGTGGGAGTGACGACACGAGCAGGGAGCAGGTTCACGCCCGCAGGGCTGGATGCGACCGCCCGCGAGTGGCGGCGAGCCGCCGAAACGAAACAGCCAAAATATTGTTTGGTCTTGGCTGAGGCGACACTGGAGGCGCTGTTATGAGCATCGAAGGTCTTCTCGACAAAGGTTTCGTCACCACTACGTTGGATACGGTGATTAACTACACGCGCACCGGTTCGATGTGGCCGATGACTTTCGGCTTGGCGTGCTGTGCTGTGGAAATGATGCACGCTGGTGCTTCGCGCTATGATCTTGACCGTTTCGGTATTGTATTTCGCCCCAGTCCACGCCAGTCGGATGTGATGATAGTGGCAGGTACGCTGATCAACAAAATGGCACCCGCATTGCGTAAGGTTTACGACCAGATGGCCGAGCCGCGTTGGGTGATTTCGATGGGGAGCTGTGCTAACGGCGGCGGCTACTACCATTATTCATATTCGGTAGTGCGTGGTTGCGACCGCATCGTGCCGGTGGATGTCTATGTGCCGGGTTGCCCACCGACGGCGGAAGCCTTGATGTATGGCATTATCCAACTACAAAACAAAATTAAACGTACCAATACCATAGCCAGATAATGAGCCGCCTCGATG
>JANYIK010000113.1 GCA_025362115.1 Methylophilaceae bacterium | reverse complement strand
GAAAGATGTCTCATTACTTCAGGCCGATGTCACCAACAATACTGCTGAGGATAAGGCCTTGCTCGCTCGTTTTGGTCTGTTTGGCCCACCGGGCATATTGTTCTTTGACCGCGAGGGTGTCGAAATCGTCCCGGCCAAGGTGGTGGGTTACCAGCCCGCAGAACTTTTCATGACATCGCTGAATCGCGTATTTTTGTCCAAGGATGGCTGATGTCCAAAACCACTCGAGTGCTGATTGCTATTGTTGGCATCGTGCTGGCCTTGCTGCTGGCGCGGCATTTTTTTTCTTCCGCTGGTAACTCTGCAACTTCCACTGAGGCGCTATTTGCTGCCAGTTTTCCCGATGCAGAAGGCAAACAGCAAAGCATGTCGCAATGGCGTGGCAAGGTGCTGGTCGTCAATTTTTGGGCAAGCTGGTGTGGACCATGCCGCGAAGAGATGCCTATGCTGGACGGGTTTCAGGCCGATTATGGTGTGAAAGATGTGCGCATTGTCGGCATCTCTGCCGAAGATGTGGATCACTTAAAAGCGTTTTCCGAGGAGCTCAAGGTGGGTTATCAGTTGCTGGCGGGTGACTTTGAAGCGCTCGCTTTGGCACAAGCCCTAGGTAACGACAAAGGCATACTGCCGTTCACTGTGGTGGTGGACAAAAACGGTAAAATCGCTAATATTATGTTCGGAATGATTGATAAATCAACGCTGGAAAAGGCACTTGCACCCCTGCTTTGAGCTATCTGCTCTAATGTGCTGAAAAAGCAGTAATTTCTGTTAATTTCGTCAATTGTGCTAGACAACACCCCGTCATCTGCGGCAAACTTGCAACTCCTGATTTACGGAAACTCAATCCAAAACGATGGCAAAAGCCTCGATTCGAATACTGGTTTTGCACGGCCCTAACCTTAATTTGCTTGGCGTGCGGGAGCCGGAACATTATGGTGCAGATACCCTTGATGCCATCAATAACCGCCTTACAGCTAAAGCCAAGTCTGCCGGTATTGACTTGGAAACCTACCAGAGCAACGCTGAGGCCGATTTGGTGGCCAAGCTGCATGGCTTGTTCCAACAACCCTGTGATTTCATCATTATCAATCCTGCTGCCTTTACCCATACTTCCGTCGCCTTGCGCGACGCATTGGCTGCAGTAAAAACACCTTTCATCGAAGTGCATCTTTCCAATGTCCAGGCGCGTGAAGCCTTCCGCCACCATTCCTACTTCTCCGACATAGCTGTCGGTGTGGTGAGCGGTTTGGGTGCGGCGGGCTACGAGTACGCGCTGGATTACGCTATTAACCACATTCAAGCAGGATAAGGACTATGGACTTACGCAAACTTAAAAAACTGATTGATCTGGTCGAAGAATCTGGCATTTCTGAACTGGAACTCACAGAGGGTGAAGAAAAGGTACGGATAAGCCGCCAACAGCCAGCCCAGCCCGTGCAATATATGCAGAGCTATGCGGCGCCAGTGGCTCACGTAGCACCTGCAGCAGCAGTGTTAGCGCCTTCCGCAGCGGCTGAAGAGCCAGAGATTGATGGACATATCGTCAAATCGCCTATGGTAGGTACGTTTTACCGTTCCCCATCACCTGATGCCAAATCCTTTGTGGAAGTTGGCAGTACGGTTAATGCGGGCGACACCATTTGTATCATTGAAGCCATGAAGTTGCTTAACGAGATTGAAGCTGACAAAGGCGGTGTGATTAAGGCTATTCTGGTTGAGAATGGTCATCCGGTAGAGTACGGCGAACCGTTGTTCATCATAGGTTAATTATGTTTGAGAAAATCCTAATCGCGAACAGGGGGGAAATCGCCCTCCGTGTACAGCGCGCCTGCCGTGAACTGGGTATTAAAACCGTTTGCGTGTATTCCGAAGCTGACCGTGAAGCCAAATACGTCAAGCTAGCGGATGAATCAGTGTGCATAGGTCCTGCATCTTCCGCTCTGTCTTACCTGAATATCCCTTCTGTTATCAGTGCTGCCGAAGTCACTGACGCTGAGGCTATTCACCCCGGCTATGGCTTTTTATCTGAAAACGCCGATTTCGCCGAGCGCGTGGAGCAAAGCGGCTTTGTGTTCATTGGCCCACGCCCCGAAACCATACGCATGATGGGCGATAAAGTCAGCGCCAAAGATGCTATGAGGGCGGTCAAGGTACCATGTGTGCCGGGTTCTGATGGGGCATTGCCAGATGATCCCGATGAGGTATTAAAGATTGGCCGTAGCGTAGGTTATCCCGTTATCATCAAAGCTGCTGGCGGTGGCGGTGGCCGCGGAATGCGCGTGGTGCATGAGGAGTCCGCGCTATTGTCGTCGGTAGAGATGACTAAGGCCGAGGCTCAAGCCGCGTTTGGCAACCCTGTGGTGTACATGGAAAAATTCCTCACCCAGCCGCGCCACATCGAGATTCAAGTGATGGCGGACGAGCACGGCAACGCCGTGTATTTGGGTGAGCGCGATTGCTCCATGCAGCGTCGCCATCAAAAAGTAATCGAAGAAGCTCCCGCCCCAGGCATTGCACGCAAGCTGATTAACGCAGTTGGCGAACGCTGCGCTGAAGCTTGCCGCACTATTGGTTATCGTGGTGCTGGCACGTTTGAGTTTTTGTTTGAAAACGACGAGTTCTATTTCATCGAAATGAACACGCGTGTGCAGGTCGAGCATCCGGTAACCGAACTCACTTCCGGCATAGACATTGTGCAAGCGCAGATTCGCGTCGCGGCTGGCGAAGAACTGCCGTGGAGTCAAAAAGACATCAAACCCCGCGGCCACGCCATTGAGTGTCGAATCAACGCCGAAGACTCGCATACTTTTATGCCCTCACCGGGGCGCTTGACCGCGTTCCACATGCCTGGTGGGCCTGGTATTCGGGTAGATACACACGCTTATCATGGCTACATGGTGCCACCCAATTATGACTCGATGATAGGTAAGCTCATCGCCTATGGCGACACTCGCGACCAAGCTATTGCCAAGATGCGGATTGCCTTGTCTGAAATGGTCATCGAGGGTATCAAAACTAACGTGCCGTTACATAGCGAGCTGATGCTGGATGAGGCTTTCCGCAAGGGTGGTACGAGTATCCATTACCTAGAGCATAAATTAGGCATTAAGACTTAAAAAATGCATCTGCTTGCGCTGGCGTTGTTGCACCTCCTTGCCGTAACAAAATCTACTGTCTGCGTCGGTGCGCCTAGCCAGTGCGGCGCGGAGTGCATTTTTGGTCTGTCTTAACTAAGCATGCAGTCGCTCAAAATTGAGGCCGATGCTGCTAATGCGGAAGCCTTAAGCGACGCGCTGATGGAGCTAGGTGCGCTGTCGGTGAGCATAGAAGATGCCGATGCCGAAACCGTTGATGAAACACCCATTTTCGGCGAGCCAGGCATGGCGGAATCTGCTGTCTGGACGCGTAATATCGTCAGCGCCTTGTTTGGCGAGAAATCTGATTTAGAGTCTCTTGCCCAACAAGCAAGCGCCGCTGTTGACGTCGCATCCCCGCAATACACCATCGAAGCTGTGCCTGAGCAAGACTGGGTGCGTGCCACACAATCGCAATTCAAACCGATACAAATTAATCCCCGCTTATGGATAGTGCCGTCTTGGCATCAAGCACCAGAGCCTAATGCGTTGAATATCGTGCTTGATCCTGGCTTGGCCTTTGGCACCGGCAGTCATCCCACCACGCATCTTTGCTTAACTTGGCTTACCGACCACATCCACGGTGGTGAGTCGGTGTGCGATTATGGCTGTGGCTCTGGTATTTTGGCGATCGCAGCTAAAATGCTGGGCGCGGGCGAAGTGATGGGAATAGATATTGATCCGCAGGCGATGATTGCAAGCCGCTACAATGCCCAGCAAAATAAAGTGCAAGCACAGTTTTATTTGCCGGATGAAGCACCCAGTTTAAGTGCCGATATTGTCGTCGCTAACATTTTATCTATCCCGCTAAAACTGCTAGCTCCAGCGCTGGCAAGAGCTTGCAAGGCAGATGGAAAAATAGCGCTATCAGGTATTTTGGCGGAACAAGCCCAAGATGTTGCCGCGATTTACGACCAGTGGTTCAATATGTCAGAGCCGATTTTTATGGAAAACTGGACGTTGCTGACCGGAATCAAACGATGAGCGATTTCATTACCTGTTGTCCCGCCTGCCGTACGCACTTTAAGGTGCAGGAAGAAGCGCTCGCGGCCAGTGCAGGTCAAGGTCGTTGCAGTGCTTGCCAGCAGGTGTTCAACGCTTTTGAACATCGCTTTGAGCCGGATTCACTAGGCGCGTCTAGCGAAGTTCCCACCGAACCGTCCGCAGAGGCGATGCAAGATACCGACACGATAGAGGCTCCCAGCTTCAGCGAAACCTACACACTAGAAAATTTGGCTGAAGAACTTCTACCAGAGTCACCATCAGAAGCACCGCCAGAGCCGTTGCCTGTCATCCCAGTCCCAGAAACCTTGTTCCAAAAACGGCGTATCAATTGGTCTGAGTTGTTCAAGCCGTTAGCCGCTGTCACCCTGTTGTCTCTGGTGCTAATGGCACAGTGCGCGCTGTTTTTCCGTTCAGCATTAGTTGCACATTATCCGCGCAGCTATACAGTTCTCTCCGCTAGTTGCAAGCTGTTGCATTGCACGGTGGAGTTGCCGCGGCGCGCAGGGTTCATCACCATTGAAGATCACAATCTGCGTAGCGACCCAGAACACGCCGATGTGCTGGTGCTTGAGGGCAGCATCAAAAATATTGCACCTTATCCGCAAGCCTATCCATTACTAGAGCTCACGCTGACTGCCAAACCCGATTTTCCTGTGGCAAAACGCAGTTTTAGCCCTGAAGAATATCTGGCAAAAGATACCGATACTGTAGTCGGTATAGCGGCGCGAAGTATCGTGAATATTCATTTGAATCTGGGCGTTGCGGGCATACAATCCACGGCTTACCAACTGATTGCTAGGGATGCCCCTAAACTGGCTACCCCTTGAGGAATAACACCATGGAACGCTGGGTTTTCTATGCTTTTGTCTCTATGTTTTTCGCGGGCTTCACTTCCGTCATCGCCAAACAAGGACTGGTAGGTATCTCTGCCGAACTGGGCTTAACCGTCCGCACTCTTTACGTGCTGCTATTTGTCATGTTATTCGCCGCCTTTGCAGTAGCTCCCACAGAAATCCACGCGCTACGTAAAGAAAACCTGATTTGGCTAGGGTTGTCCGGCATCACCACGGCGGTATCTTGGGTGTTTTATTACAAAGCGCTGAAAGTTGGCGATGTGGCGACTGTGGCGCTGATTGATAAAGGCAGCGTGGTGGTGGCTATTGTGTTGGCTTGGCTGATATTGAAGGAAGTCATCACCTTACGTTTGTTGCTGGGCGCGGCATTTATCGTGGTGGGATTGTTCGTTATCACAAAAAAATAGATTTGAGATTGCGTACGGCAGAATTTTCGCGGATAATCGCGCACTTTCCAGCGACTGAGCATTTGAAGGACAACTATTATGAAGCCAGAAACCCATCCAGATTACGCAGAAATCCAAGTGACTTGTAGCTGTGGCAACAAGTTCGCCACTCGCTCCACCGCTGGCCGCAACTTAGGCATAGAAGTGTGCGCGCAGTGTCATCCGTTCTACACCGGCAAGCAAAAGATTGTAGATACCGCTGGTCGCGTCGAGAAATTCCGTCAAAAATACAGCATGTAATGGTTTGTATCTCGGACTATTGAAAAGGCAGCTTCGGCTGCCTTTTTTGTTTGTTAGAATGTCCGCATGTCACCTGGATTAGACCACGACTGGCAAGCCGTTTTCGCCAACCCCAAGCCCAAAGTCGGTGAGCGCACCAAAACGCGCTTACTGATAGTGCTGTGCCTGCTGTGGGTAATGATAGGCTTGACTGGTCACGCACCGTGGAAGCCAGACGAGCTGATTTCGGTGAGTATCATCAAACATCTGCTAGCGGGTGGCGACTGGGTGGTGCCCATGCTGGCTGGTGAGCCGTGGCTTAAAAATCCACCGTTGTATTACCTCGTCGCAGCGCTATTCGCCAAACTCCCGCTACTTAGCCTGCATGATGCCGCGAGACTGAGTTCTGGCATGTGGATGGGCTTGACCTTGCTGTTCATTGGCATGGCTGGGCGCGAACTGTGGGGCGTGGGTTCGGGGCGGCAAGCAGCCTTGATTTTCATCGGCTCAATCGGCCTAGTATTTACCGCGCATGCCATTAGTCCGGAGGTCTCTGGCCTTACTGGCTATGCGATGGCATTTTATGCCCTGACCTTGGCTCCACGCCGCCCATTGCGTGCAGGCTTGCTGCTAGGCACTGGTGCGGGCATAGGTTTTTTGTCCAAAGGCTTGCTGAATCTGGAAATTATCACCTCCAGCGCTTTGTTATTACCGCTTTTGTTCGACCACTGGCGGCGCAGTGCTTACTGGCTGGTATTGGCCGTGGGAGCGGTTGCGGCATTGCCGTGGATCGCCCCGTGGCTGGTGCAACTACAACAACACGCGCCTGATTTATACGCTAGTTGGTTAGATAACAGCCGCGTGATTAACCGCAATTTTGCCTATTTCAGCAGAGCTATCCTCGGGTACGCGTGGCCTGCGCTGCCCTTGGCGATTTGGACTTTAAGCAAAAGGCGACCTGACCACGCCTCTGTTCAGTTGTGTCTGCTATTTTTTCTCATCAGCTTTGCCATGCTGGGTATCAGCACTACCAGCCGTGATGTGTATTTGCTGCCTTTGCTAATACCGCTCAC
>JANYIK010000112.1 GCA_025362115.1 Methylophilaceae bacterium | reverse complement strand
ACCGGTGCTATGTCCCCACATTTCCCAATGCCAGCCTTTGGGGTTTTTTTTCATGAATAAATAATCGCCCCACGCTTCGTCGGTCTGTGACTCCGGCTCGGCGGGGCGGGCGATGAAGGCCTCGCCGCCGTAACTGAACTCTTCTTCTTCGCGGTCTTCGAGGCAATGGGGGCAGTGAATCACGAACATAAATTTTCCTTATACAGTGCAATACATACATCAGCTTCGTCATTCCGGCGCAGGCCGGAATCCAGTTCAGCCAACGACGAGAACATTGAGGCGCATCACTCCGCTGACGTTTGGCTGGATTCTGGCCTGCGCCAGAATGACGGTGCTTTTAATGTGCTACGCCAGCCGCACCATGCTCGTCAATTAAATGCCCGGTATGGAAACGGTCTAATGAAAACGCTGCGTTCAGCGGGTGCGGTTCATCGTAAGCAATGGTGTGGGCAAACACGTTGCCGGAGCCCGGTGTCGCTTTAAACCCACCCGTACCCCAGCCGCAATTGAAGTACAAACCCTTAACTTTGGTCTTGCTGATAATCGGGCAAGCGTCCGGCGTGGTGTCCACGATGCCGCCCCATTGCCGATTCATGCGAACTCTAGAAAACATGGGGAACAGTTCGATAATCGCAGCAGCGGTGTGTTCGATGATGTGTGGGCTACCGCGTTGAGTGTAGCTGGTGTAGTGATCTATGCCTGCGCCTATGACCAGCTCACCTTTATCTGATTGGCTCACATAACCATGTACGGCGTTGGACATGACTACCGTGTCAAGGCATGGCTTGAGCGATTCTGAAACAAACGCTTGTAGCGGGTGACTTTCAATTGGCATACGGATGCCCGCAGCTTTTGCCATCACCGAAGAATGTCCTGCGGCGACACAGCCAACTTTGGCGGTTTTGATATACCCACGGCTAGTTTGCAAACCTTTGATGGTGTCGTTTTCAATATCCATCGCGGTGACTTCGCAGTTCTCAATGATATCTACCCCATAGTGGCTAGCAGCGCGGGCAAAGCCCCAAGCCACGGCATCGTGCCGCGCAACTCCGGCGCGGGGTTGGAAGCTGGCGCCCATGATGGGGAAGCGTGTGTTTTTACTGGTGTTGATGAGTGGAATGCGTTGTTTGACTTCCTCTGCGGTGAGCGCCAATGCATCAATACCGTTGAGGTTGTTAGCATTCACGCGACGTTCGATGTCACGCATGTCTTGTAGCGTGTGACCTAAGTTGAACACTCCGCGTTGACTAAACATCACGTTGAAGTTGATGTCCTCGGTCAAGCCTTCCCATAGTTTTAGTGAATGTTCATAAAGCAGGGCGGCTTCATCCCATAAATAGTTAGAGCGCACGATGGTGGTGTTGCGTGCGGTGTTTCCGCCGCCAAGATAGCCCTTTTCGACCACTGCAATATTCTTCACCCCATGCTCTTTAGCCAGATAATATGCGGTTGCCAGACCATGCCCGCCAGCGCCGATGATAATCACGTCATAGCTGGGTTTGGGAGCAACACTTTTCCAAGCAGGTTGCCATCCTTGGTGCTTGTTGAGGCCTTGCGCGAAAAGCTTCCAGAAAGAATAGTCTTTGTTCAAACCGCCTCCAATTATGCTATCTTGGTTTTAGAAGTATCATTCTCAGATTTTGGCACTAATTAACTGTACTAGAGCAGACCATTCCTTTGCTTAATGCGACATGTGTCGTTTTGGGCAAACAAAAAGCCATAACAGCGCGCGGCTGTTATGGCTTGAAGGTAGACTTAATAAATTAAACGCCGAGATATTTTTTAACGGCGGCTAAACCAGGTTGTCCATCCATCGTGGTCACCCCATCCAGCCATTTATCCAGCACGCTAGGGTTTTTGGCTAGCCATGCTTTTGCAGATTCATTCGGGGCTTTCTTATCCATGATAGGCAGCATCACTTCGTTTTCCATAGCGACTGAAAACTCAAGATTGGTAACCAGCTTGCTCACATTGGGGCAGCGGGTTGCTAAATCGTTGGCTACCACCGTGTAAACTTTTGCCTCGCCATAGTTAGGGCCGAAGAAGTCATCACCGCCACTGAGATAAGCAATATCTTGTTGTACGTTCATTGGGTGAGGTGCCCAGCCCAAGAATACGATCCACTTCTTATCTTTTACTGAACGGCTCACTTCGGTCAACATGCCGGCTTCACTGGATTCCACCATTTTGAAGTCTTTCAGGCCAAATGCATTTTTGGAGATCATGTCAGCGATGAGTTTGTTACCGTCATTGCCTGGCTCAATGCCGTAAATCTTGCCATCGAGTTCTTTGGAGAACTTGCCGATGTCGGCAAAGCTCTTCAAACCTGCATCGTAGGCGTACTTGGGAACTGCCAGCGTATATTTGGCGCCTACCAAATTCGGCTTATCGAGAACGGTGATGGCCTTTTCTTTGAGAAAAGGGTCAACAATTGGGGTCATGGAAGGTGACCAGTAGCCGAGGAATACGTCAATTTGGCTCTTCTTCACGCCAGCGAAAGCGATTGGCACCGAGGCGATGGTGGACTCAGCTTTGTAACCCAAGCCTTCTAGAACCACAGAGGAAATAGCGGTGGTTGCGGTAATGTCGGTCCAGCCAATGTCAGCGAATTTTACGGTGCTGCAAGCTCCACCGGCGGCAGATGTGGTAGCGGCAGGTGCAGCGGCTTCATCTTTCTTTCCACAGGCGGTTAAAACCAGAGAAAGCAGAGTGGCGATTAAAACAGATTTAGCTAAGTTGTTCATTTTGGCTCCTAGATGGTGGGTGTTGCTCAAAAGGACAGTATGCAAAACCCCATGTTTGGGGCTAGAACAGTAATATTATAACGCTCAAAAAATAAAGACATTATGTAGCGACAAGTTATAGCGATGACGCATTGCTTAAATACTAGATTACGACAGAAACTTGTTTAATCGCGCCATGTGTTCCTGTTGCATATTCTCTTATGCTGGGCTTGATGGCTGATAAATGTATAGGCGGGATCGGATTATGTTGTCGCCGTTCTGCACTGGGAGAATAACCAAAAAGCGTGCGATAGGCTTTGCTGAAGTGGCAGGAAGACTGGAACCCGCATGCAACAGTGACGCTCATCACCGACATCTCAGTTTGCAGCAGTAAACTTCTGGCACGGCGTAAGCGTAGGTTAAGGTAATAGTGCATGGGTGTCATGCCTAGGGTGTGGCGGAACATGCGTTGCAAATGACGTTGCGAGAGTCCTGCCAAGCGCGCCAACTCATCTAGGGTGAGCGGCTCTTCGATATTAGCCTCCATCAGTGCCGAGACCTCTACTAGCGCTTTGTGGCTATAACCCATGCGTGCGGCGACCGGGATGTGCTGCTGATCTTTGCTGTCACGCGCTCGTACCATCATGAATTGATCAGAAATCTCAGCCACCAGATTTTTGCCAAACTGTGCAGCAACAAAGGCCAGCATCAGATCTAACGGAGCTGTGCCACCGGCGCAAGTGCAGCGATTGCGGTCAATAACAAATAATTCTTCCATAAAACTGATGTGAGGAAACTCTTCTACTAGGCTCACCATGTTTTCCCAATGGATGGTGCAACGATAGCCATTTAGCAAGCCGGCTTTTGCAAGCGCATAGCTACCAGTGCACAGCCCACCCATCCATATGTCATGCTTGCTGGCTTGGGTTATGAGTTTTACAACATCTGCATTTGCCGCATCGCGCACATCTACGCCACCACATACCAACAGTACGTCTGGCATGTGGGAATAATCAAGGGTTGTGGACTTGAGAAAAGACAGATCATTGCTGGCAGTGACTGGATTGCCATCGGCGGTGATGACGGACCATTGGTAAACGTCTTCGCCGAGTAGGTAATTCGCCATGCGTAATATCTCGATGGCATTGGAAAATGCAATCATGGAGAAATTATTTAAGGTCAAAAAAGCGAAACTTCTGACCTGTGACATCTCTTTCCTATACATGCGGGGCTCTCTGTGAAGATAATTCCAGCGTATTAAGTCTAGTGAGTTTATTGCTTCTTTGCTGTGACCACAATCTCTTTAGAGTAAGTGAAAAATATATCGTCCTTTTCCCAAGCTAAAGATTCATAAAGTTCTTGTGCGGGCAGATTGGTTTTGGCCGTGCTTAAATCCAACCTGGCAAATTCATTGTCTGCGGCATATTGCTGTGCAGTTAGCATGAGCGCGCGTCCTGTACCGGTTTTTCTGGTGTTTGCGTCTACAAATAAATCGTAAAGTACCGCAATGCGTGCGGCAATAACTGAGCAAAACGAAGGATATAGTTGGCAAAAACCCACTGTCCGGTCACCATCCAAAGCTAAAAAAATCACCGAATCCTGCTGTTTGAGACGTTCAGCGATAAAGCGCTGTGCCAACGGCAAATCGGGTGCTTGCTCATAAAACTGGCGATAGGCATCGAACAGGGCAGCCAGTGGGTTGATATCGTGTGGTGTGGCGAGTCGGATGATAGGTTTTGACATTTTTAAGGTTTCAGTGCGGTTTGAATGACATCCGCCAGAATCTTGCCATATTGCGTAATGTCCTTGGTGGCGGCGTAGGCGTAACCGATAATCAAACCCTTTTCGCGGGGTTCACCTATGCTGTAATTGGATAGTGGATAAACACGCAAACCTTGTTTGGCCGCCTCTTCCGCCACGCGCATGTCGTCGCAATCAGCATCAAATTCCACTACTATATGCAGACCGGAATCCACGGGTGAAAGCTTTGCGCCAACAATAGTAACGGGGGCGAGCGCTTTTTGTAGTAAACGTCGGCGTTCGCCATAGATTAGCCTTAGACGGCGGATGTGGGTGGCGAAGTGACCTTCTTCAATGAAATCAGCAAGCGCGGCTTGAATCATCACTTGGCCGGGGCGCTGTAGCTCGTACAAGCCATTTTTGAAGCTGGTCATCAGTTGCGGCGGCACGACCAAATAGCCCAAGCGTATGCCTGGGTACATGACCTTGGAAAACGTGCCGAGGTACAGTACCCGGCCATGTTGATCCATGCCTTGCAACGACGAAATGGGACGGCCTTCAAAGCGGAATTCGCTGTCGTAGTCGTCTTCGATAATCCACGCATTCCGGTTGGCGGCATAATCTAACAATAGCCTTCTGCGCCCATAACTCATCACCATGCCTTTGGGATATTGGTGTGAGGGCGTGGTGTAAATCAAGCGTGGGTTGGTTTGAAAGTCGAGTGCACTGGGAGCCATGCCTTCTGCGTCTACCGCCACCGGATGGAGTTGTAGGCCGTTCACTTGTAACACTCGTCTCGCAGCCCAGTAGCAAGGGTTCTCTACCCACGCCAAATCGTTCTCATCGGTGAGCAATCGAGCGCAGAGGTCTATGGATTGTTGTGTGCCGGCGGTGATTAGCACTTGATCCACGCTCAAATTGACAGCACGAGATACGCGTAAATAGTCGGCAATTGCCGTGCGCAGAGGCAAATAGCCGCCTTCGTGGCCATAATCCAGTAATTCTGGTTGTGGCGTGCGCCATTGCCGGTTAAGCAAGCGTCGCCATAACATCGTAGGGAAGCCGGAATAATCGTCTTCGCCTGGTGTGAAAGGCTGTACTTCGTGACTACTAGGTGAACCTGCCGCCGCTAGTCCACGCTTTGAAAGGCCGACATTTTGAGGGTTGGGAGAGGGTGCGGCCGAGTGTAGCGTGCTATGTTTTGAGAATTCGTCGGGTTGTTTGTACGCTACATACGTGCCGCTGCCGGTTTGTGCCGACACATATCCTTCGTCAAGGAGTTGCTCGAATGCGGCGAGTATGGTGTTGCGTGATACCTTTAAATCTCGAGACAAGCTACGCGTGGACGGCAGGCGCGCGCCAGCAGGAAGGATGTGTTCGGTGATGGCTAATCGAATGGCTTCGTAAAGCCGCCTGTGGGTGGGCATACGCGCAGGGAAGTCGCCCTGCATTAGTTGGGTGAGTAGCCATTCAGAGAGTTCCAGCTGTTTCATAGTGGCGTAAGTGGCTCTATCAAAATAATCAAAATGGCTCTTGTTAGCTTACCAATTTCAGCGAATAATACGCCCCAGAAACCTGTAAGACAATGCCTCAATCATTTAATACAGAACTCTAACCAACATGAACTCGCCATCTACAAAGCGCAAGCCAGTAGTTCTTATTCCCGCCGACGTGAAGCAAGTGGGGGAGCATCCTTTTCATATGGCGGGGCAGAAATACATCAGGGCGGTGGCTGATGCCGCAGGCGCTTTGCCTTTAGTGATACCGGCGATCGAATCTGTAGATATAGAAGAGCTGCTTTCCCTGGCAAATGGGATACTGCTGACTGGTTCGGTCTCTAATGTACATCCTTCGCATTTTGGTCAGCAAATACACAACCCTGCATTACCATTAGATCCAGCGCGAGATGCACTTACCCTAAAGCTTATTCATGCAGCAATTGCTGCCGGCCTGCCATTGCTCGCTATCTGTCGAGGATTTCAAGAGTTGAACGTGGCGTTTGGAGGCAGTTTGCACCAGGCTGTGCATGAGGTTGCAGGATTAAACGACCATAGAGAGCCCAAAGAGATGGCTGTGGATGTTCAATATGCCCCCGTGCATCAGGTCAAATTGGTCGCGAACGGACAATTGGCTACCATCATCGGTAGCACAGATATTAAGGTGAATTCATTGCATGGTCAGGGCATAGACCGCTTGGGTGCGGGGCTGGTGGCAGAGGCACATGCGCCGGACGGTTTGATAGAGGCCGTGCATGTACAAGATGCGGCTGTGTTTGCTATAGGCGTGCAATGGCATCCGGAGTGGAAAGTGTTGGAAACGCCACAGTATTTGCCAATTTTTAAGGCGTTCGGCGATGCTTGCCGGGCGCGTGTAGCTGGAATGTAGTTAAACCATAAAAAAGTAGTCTTTGGAGAATAGAAATGACTGACCATAGCAATTTTAACCATGTAGACATGGATCGTTGGCTGACGGAAAACAATGTCACCGAGATCGAATGCTTGGTACCGGATTTGACCGGCGTGGCGCGTGGGAAAATTCTGCCACGCGAGAAATTCACTACCGAGCGCGCGATGCGCTTGCCAGAAGCTGTGCTGGGTGTGACGGTGACGGGCGAATCGCCAGAAGGTCACGCAGGTTATGACAAAGTGATGGGCTTTACCGACAAAGACATGGTGTTGATCCCCGACCCAACCACTGTGCGCTTGGTGCCGTGGGCGATTGACCCTACCGCACAGGTGATTATGGATTGCGTGAACCATGACGGCACGCCAATTGATTTTGCGCCGCGCAATGTGCTGCGCCGCGTAGCCGGGCTGTATAAAGACTTGGGCTGGACACCTATCGTAGCGCCGGAGCTGGAGTTTTATCTGCTGGCACGTAACCCTGATCCCGATTTACCCCTCACTCCGCCGATTGGCCGCAGTGGACGCAAAGAAACCAGTCGCCAGCTCTACAGCATTGATGCGGTGAACGAATTTGACCCTTTGTTTGAAGATATTTATGAGTATTGCGATGTGATGGGCTTGGAGCTGGATACGCTGATTCACGAATTTGGCGCTGGGCAAATGGAGATCAACTTTTTGCACGATCAGCCTATGATCTTGGCGGATAAGGCGTTTTATTTTAAGCGTTTGCTGCGTGAAGCCGCGATGCGCCATGATATGTACGCGACCTTCATGGCCAAACCTATGGAGAAAGAGCCTGGCTCTGCCATGCATATTCATCAAAGTGTGATTGATACCAAAACCGGCTTGAATATTTTCAGTAAACCCGATGGTGAGGCTTCTCCATTGTTCTTCCATTACATCGCGGGTCTGCAAAAATACTTGCCCGCTGCCATGTCTTTACTGGCGCCGTATGTCAATTCTTATCGCCGCATCGTGCGCGATGGCGCGGCACCCATCAACATCGAATGGGGCTACGACAACCGTACCGTGGGTATACGTGTGCCGATTTCCGATCCTGACGCGCGTCGTGTAGAAAATCGCGTGGTGGGGGCTGATGCCAACCCCTATCTGGCGATGGCGGTGACGCTGGCTTGTGGCTATTTAGGCATCACCGAAAAGTTGCAACCCACACAGGTGACTACCGGCAGTGCTTACGCGCACGATTACCAATTACCGCGCGGCCTTTCTGAGGCCTTACGTGAGTTGGAAGATGCAAAAGCACTGCATGA